>JAKLEG010000114.1 GCA_022703175.1 Myxococcota bacterium
GCCCCGCCCCACCCCCGTGATGGGCTCTGACACCCCCACGATCGAGACCGTGGGCGACAGCGCCGCGGATTTCCCGAAGAAACGCGGCAAAGGCTTATGGATTGCCATCGGGCTGCTCGTCCTTCTAGGGGGTGGAATCGGCGGCACCTATCTCGTGCGGCCGGCACTCTTCAAGAATCTGTTCGGGGGCGTCAACGAGTTAGCCCTGCGCCACATCCAAAGCGGCTACCTGGCCTTGGCGCGAGATGACCGGACGGCGCTAGAACAGGCGGTTAGCGATTTCTCCAAAGCGATCAGCATCGATGCCAGCGCCCCAATGGCCCATGCCGGCCTTGCCGAGGCCGAAATCACCGTCGCCGAAAATCTCATTGATGAGGCCGATGCCCTAACAACCCAGCGCACCGCATTGCCCGAATCGGAGCAAGCAAAGCTGACAGGCGACATCGAAGCTAAGCGTCGCGAGGCCTCCGAACGCAGCGAGCGCGCCTTCAATGCCGCCAAGCAATCGTTGGAGCTCGCCGCCGATTCGGTGCCAGGCCTGCGCGCGATGGCCGACTACTACCGATTCAAGAAGGCGCTCGACAAGGCTCGGCCGCTGCTCGAACGAGCCAAGACGCTGTCGCCTATCGACGCGCGCGTGGCATACGTGCAAGGCTCAAGCGTGATGAGTGACCCGACCACCTGGGATCGGGCCTTACGCCACTTCGACGAAGCGCTGGAGTTGGATCACACCTTGGTCCGCGCCCGCTACAAAACCGCGCGAGTATTGGGGCTGCAAGGGAACAAAGATAAAGCCATCGAACAGCTGCAAGCGCTCCTAAAAGACGTCCCTGCCCACGAGCGCGCTTTGGCGCTGCTCAAGGAGCTCACGTTGCCCCCCCCCCCTGTGGCCGAACCGACGCCACCAGCCGCCCCGGAACCCCCTCCCGAGCCGAAGAAGCCTACGTTCGACCAACTGCTGAATCAGGCCGAGCGGTTACGCGACAACGACAAAGCCAGCCGCGCGCTGAAGCTGTACGAGCAGGCACTGGAGATCGAACCCGAGGACCCCGATGCCCTAACCGGCATGGCTTGGTGCTACCTGGACATGGATCAACCCGATGCGGCCATCGCCACCTTCAAACAGGTGCTCACCAAGGCGCCGCGTCTCTCCGACGCCCACATGGGGATTGCCGAGGCGTATCGCCAGAAGGGCAGCAAGCGGGACGCGGTGAAACACTACAAGGCCTACCTCGACATCATGCCCAATGGCCCCGACGCCGAGGTTGCTAAGCGGATGCTAAAGGACCTCGGACAGTAACCTCGATGGCGCACACCCCGCCGACCCGCGCGGCCCTAGAGCAACTGCTAGCGCGCAACCGTTTAGGCATCGACCCCACCGAGCTTGAAACACTAGCGCAGACGTTCAACCGTTGGTTGGCCGATGCCGCAGCTCTCCCGAACGCGCGCGGAGACGCACCTGCCACTTGCCCGTTGCCCGTTGCCGACCGACCCGATCTGCCTTGTCAACCAAACAGCCGTTCGACCTACTTGGCCGCCGCCCCGCTTACTTTTCGAGACTGGTTCGCCGTGCAGCGCCGCTGACGGCGCCTACCCACACCGCATCTGATGCCGTCACCCAACCTCACCGCCCCACTCACAACGTTGGCTCAGGCCCTGCACACAGGCGCGCTGACGGCACATGAGCTCACCGAAGCGACGCTGCAACAAATTCAGGCGACCCAACCGTACGAAGCCTATCTGTACGTGAATCGCGCCCCTGCGCTCGCCTGGGCACAACAGTGCGATGCCACGCGCGCTCGCGGTGCGATGACAGGCTGCTTAGCCGGCCTGCCGATTGCGCTGAAAGACAACCTGGTAACCCAGGAAATGCCCACGACATGCGGCTCGCGACTACTGGCTGGCTATCAAGCGCCCTACGACGCCACGGTGGTGACACGACTACGCGATGCAGGTGCCGTGCTGGTAGGAAAAACTGCGCTCGACGAATTCGCCATGGGTTCGACGTCGCAGAGTTGTGCCACAAGCGCCCCTAAGAATCCTTGGGACGCTGCGCGCGTGCCGGGAGGTTCCTCGGGCGGCTCAGCGATTGCCGTAGCCACCGGAGCTGCGGCGGCAGCCTTGGGTAGCGACACCGGGGGTTCCGTGCGCCAGCCTGCGGCATTCTGTGGCGTCGTTGGCTTGAAGCCCACCTACGGGCGTCTGTCGCGCTTTGGCTTAGTAGCGTTCGCGAGCTCGTTCGATCAGGTGGGCATCTTGAGCCGTTATGTGGCTGATGTTGAGCCGGTGCTGCTGGCCCTTGCAGGCCCAGATCCCTGCGACACCACCACGCATGCGGCACCTGTGTTTTCGCCCTCGCCCTCCTTTCCCCTCCACCTCGCGGACTGCCGCATCGGCGTGCTGCCAGAGGCGTGGCTCCAAGGGGTTGAGCCCGAGCTTCAACAAACGCTTGAGCGCACACGCGAGGAGCTCGCCGCACATGGCGCCACCTGCGTACCGGTGACGTTACCCCCACCCCGTGAGGCGCTCACCGCTTACCAAGCCCTGTCGGCCGTGGAGGCGATGAGCAACCTCGCGCGCTACGATGGCCTGCGTTACGGCTGTGCGAAGGCGCTGACACAACCGTTCGATGCCCGCGTCAGCCAAACCCGTGCAGAATTTGGCAACGAAGCGAAGTGCCGCCTGCTGTGGGGCAGCTTCTTGTTGACCGACCCGGCCGGACACGAGCTGCTTTGCCGCGCCCGCGCCGTCTGGCGACAGGTACACGACGCCTATCGGACACTGCTCGCCGAGGTGACGCTGGTGTTGTTGCCAGTCACGCCCAGCGTCGCGTTCCCACGCCTGGACACACCGCCCGATACGCTCGCGAACGCCGATCTGTTCACGGTGGGAGCCAGCCTCGCAGGCCTGCCGGCCATCAGCGTGCCACGGGGCCTAAATGCGCAGGGCCTACCGCTGGCGGTGCAACTGGTCGGGCGCACCTTCGATGAAGCCACGCTCCTCCGAGTCGCACAGCATGTTGAACAACCGTGTCACTGGTCCGAGCGCTCTGCCGCGGAGTTGCTATGACGGCTGCAGTGGTCATTGGGCTTGAGATTCACGTGCAGCTCGCCACCCGGAGCAAGTTGTTCTGCAAATGTCCGACGGCGCTGACGACCACACCAAATTCCCAACTCTGCCCGATCTGCGCCGGTCACCCAGGCACGTTGCCGCGCCTGAACACCGAAGCGATACGGTTGGGAATCCGCGCCGCCTTGGCTTTAGAGGCGCGCGTTGCCCCCGTATCTAGCTGGGATCGCAAGCACTATTTCTATCCCGACCTGCCCAAAGGTTATCAGATCACCCAACACCACACCCCCCTCGCCTGCGGCGGTCAAATCCCGGTCTGGAGCGCCCACGGCTTGGTGCACGTGCCGCTCACCGAAATGCACCTAGAGGAAGACGCCGGCAAGAGCGCGCATGGCGTCGACCCTGAGGATCGACTCACGGGCATCGATCTGAATCGCTGCGGCGTGCCGCTCTTAGAAATCGTCACAGCACCAACGTTGCACAGCGCGAAAGACGCCAGCGCTGCCGCCCAAAACCTGCACACCCTGCTGTGTGCCTTGGGAATCACAACCGGCCACATGCAGGCCGGCCAAATGCGCATGGATGCCAACGTCTCCTGCCCCACCGGCGTCACTCCGGCCGCTCCACGCGTAGAGATTAAAAACCTGAATTCATTCCGGTTTTTGGAAGCAGCGATCGACGCAGAATGCCGCCGCCAGGCCCAGGTGCAACAGGCGGGCGGTGCCATTCACGCTGAGACCCGCGGCTACGATCCGCGCCAAAATGTGACGTTCGCGATGCGCGACAAGGAGAGTCTGCCAGACTACCGCTACCTGCCCGAGCCCGATCTGCCTGCCCTCGTGGTCACCCCCGAAATGCTCTCACGCGCGCGCGATACGCTGCCGCCCTTACCTCACCAGGTGGGCCAGCACTACCAACGGACCTGGAATTTGCCGTTTGCCCAAGCTCGCAGCATCAGCGTGGCGCCCGACTTGGAACACTATCTGGCAGCGGCGCTGCCGCAAACGAACGCCCCGCAGCTTTTGGTCAACCTGGCATTGAACGAAGTTGCTCGGCTCGCCAACGGACGCCCCTGGAACCGCCTGCCACTTGGCCCCGCCCATTTGGTCGCCCTGGTGGAGCTGATCCACGTAGGCCGACTATCCCACACCAGCGCCAAAGCGCTGTTGCCGTGCTTGATAGAAGGCGGCGAAGAGCCAGAGTTACTCGCCGCTGAACGTGGCCTACTACAACAGCTCGATGCGCAAACGCTCGACAAGCTCGTGGCCCAGGTGCTGGCCACTGAGGCGGCAGCCGTGGCCCGCTATCACCTGGGTAAACTGGAGGTCTTTGGATTCTTGGTAGGACAGGTGATGAAGCTGAGCGGTGGGCGGGCCGAGCCGCGCACGGTGCAGGCAGCCTTATGCCAACGGCTCACCCGTCGGACTTGAGCACATCCCGCCTGAAGGCCGTACGCAACGGATAGCTGGCCGGCTCCTCCAACTCGCCCAGCGCCTGCAAGAGCTCGCGCGCTTTCTCCGAAAGTGCGTGAGGTGTCTCAACTACCACGGTGACGTGCTCGTCCCCTGCGTCGGTGTTCTCAGAGGTGGCCACGCCTTTGCCTCGCAAACGAAACACGCGGCCGCTCTGAGTACCGGCCGGCACCTTCATGCGCACCTTACCGTCCAACGTGGGCACTTCAATCTGCGCGCCCAAGGCTGCCTCCGTGATGGTCACCGGCACGTCACAAAACAAGTCAGTACCCTCGCGCCGAAACACGGGATGAGGAGCCACTCTGAGCGTGACCTTCAGATCTCCGGCCGCGCCACCATGGTCTCCCGGCTCGCCTTCGCCCGCATAACGCAGCACGGTGTCGTCATCGGCCCCGGGCGGAATGCGCACCTTCAGCACAGTTTCGCGCTCGATGTGGCCGTGGCCCTCACAGACCCCACACGGCTTGCTGATGATCTTGCCACGTCCGCGGCAGTAACTGCATTTCTTGCTGACCGACAAGAGCCCCTGTTGTACGCGGATCTCGCCCGAGCCACCACAGGCATAGCAAACCTGCGGCGCCGACCCTGGTGCAGCTCCCGTGCCCGTACACGCCTCACAGCGCATCGCGCGCGGCACCGTGAGCTCCCGCTCGCCTCCTTTCAAGGCCGTCATCAGATCGATGGTAAGCGGAAATATCCGGTCGCGGCCTTTTTTTCGTACCCGCTCATTCTTGCGCCCGAAGAAGTCGCTGAAGATCTCGCTAAACACGTCGCCAACATTATTGGCAAACCCAGCACCGCCCTTGAAATCCTGAAAGCGCGCACCAAAGCGGTCGTATTGCCGACGTCGCTCGGAGTCAGAAAGCACCTCGTACGCCTCGGTGACTTCTTTGAACTGTTCTTCGGAGGCGCTGTTCCCCGGGTTCTTGTCGGGGTGATAACGGTGCGCCAGTTTGTGATAGGCCTTCTTCAACGCCGCATCGGTGGCGTCGCGACCGACTCCCAGCACCTCGTAGTAATCGCGCGCCAAGGAGAAAATTCCTAGGTAGACGTGGCCGGCCCAGCCGACTGCGCATAGATGGTTTCGGCGATGCGATAGGCTGAGGTTTCTAGCGCCTTGAACAGCCGCTCGATCTCGTCGGGCGTGGCGGTGTCGAGCGCGGCCTTCAGCTCGGCCAGGTCGCTCTCGATGAGTTCTTTGTCGGTCGGATCGAGCTGCGCCCCATACTCCTCCAGGGTGCGGTCGGTGGAGTAAATGAGCCCCTCGGCGCGATTGCGAACGTCGGCAGCCCGCTTCTTCAGCTCATCGGCCGCCTTGTGTGCATCAGCGTCGGCGACGATGCGCTTCAGCTCGTCTTCCGACAGGCCACCTTGAGCAGTGATCTTCACCGACTGCTTCTTGCCCGTGCCCAAATCCTTGGCCGCAACGTGCACGATGCCGTTTGCATCTAGCTCAAAACTCACCTCAATTTGCGGCACGCCACGCGGGGCGGGAGGGATGCCAACCAGTTCAAACCGCGCCAGCGATTGGTTATCGGCCGCCATCGGCCGCTCTCCCTGCAACACGTGCACGTTTACGAGCGGCTGGTTGTCGGCGGCGGTGGTAAATACCTCGGCCTTGCGACACGGCACCGTGGTGTTACGCGCGATCAGCGGCGTAAACACGCCCCCGGCCGTTTCGACCCCGAGCGTCAGCGGCGTCACGTCCAAAAGCAGAACGTTCTTGACCTCGCCAGTAAGCACCGCCCCCTGCACCGCCGCGCCAACCGCCACCACTTCGTCCGGATTAATCTCTCTGTTGCCTGGCTTCTTGAAAAACTCGGTGACCGTCTTTTGCACGAGCGGCATGCGCGTCATGCCACCCACGAGCAACACGTCGTCGATTTGATCGATGGTCAGCCCCGAATCCTTCAGAGCCTTCTTCACCGGCTCTAGCGAGGCCAACACCAAGTCACCGGTAAGTTCTTCGAGTTGTTGCCGTGTGATCGACACGTTCAGGTGCTTAGGCCCAGTGGCGTCAGCGGTGATGAAGGGCAGGTTCACCTCCGTGTCGGTGGCGCTGGACAGCTCGTGCTTGGCCTTCTCTGCCGCCTCGCGCAGCCGTTGCAGTGCCATCGCCTCTTTACGCAAATCCAAGCCACCGTTTTCACTAGCGAATTGGTCGGCGAGGAAGTTCACCACGCGGGCGTCAAAGTCATCACCCCCCAAATGGGTGTCACCGTTGGTGGCGCGCACGTTAAAAACGTCGCTGGCCAACTCCAAAATCGAAATATCGAAGGTGCCACCGCCCAGGTCGTATACAGCCACCGTGCGTTTGCCTTGCTTGTCGACGCCATAGGCCAACGCGGCTGCGGTGGGTTCGTTGATAATGCGCTCGACCACGAGGCCGGCGATCTTGCCGGCGTCGCGCGTGGCCTGGCGCTGGGTATCGTTGAAATAGGCGGGCACTGTGATGACCGCCCGCTCGACCTTCTCGCCCAGGTAATCCTCGGCGATCTCGCGCATCTTCATTAAGATGAAGGCCGAAATCTCGGAGGGCGAGTGCTTCTTGCCGTTCACTTCGACCCAGGCATCACCGCGGTCGCTGCCCACCAATTTGTAGGGCACCCGGCTTTGGTCCAACTTCACCTCATCGGAGTCGAACCGCCGACCAATGAAGCGCTTAATAGACGAGACCGTCTTGCCCGGATTGGTAGCGGCTTGGCGCTTCGCCACTTGCCCCACCAGACGATCACCGCTGTCGGTAAACGCCACCATCGAGGGCGTGGTGCGCGCACCTTCGTTGTTCGGGATGACGATGGGCTTGCCCCCCTCCATCACCGCGACGCACGAATTGGTCGTGCCCAAATCAATACCGATGGTCTTAGCCATCACCCCTCACGGCTGTCGGATCCTGCGCCGCGCCTCCTTGATGTTGGTCGTCCCGCTCTGCCTCGGTGGGTTTCGCCGTCGCGGGCGGCGTCATCGCGACCATCACCGCCGCTGGCCGCAGCAACCGCTCGTAAATCTTGTAGCCCTTAAGCATTTCCTCAGCCACCACGCCGGGGGCGTACTCTGCGGTTGGAATTTGTCCCACCGCTTCGTGCCGCTCTGGGTCGAAAGGCTGCCCCACCGAGCTAAAACCCTTCACTCCGTAGTTGGCCAGAATTTCGGTGGCCTGCTTGATCACCATCCGCACGCCTTCGATAACCGGATTCTTGTCCCCGGCCGCGTGGACGACTGCGCGGTCCAAGTTATCGAACATCGGCAGCAGGTCTTTCAACAGCCGCTCAATGCCGTACTTGCGCATGTCGTCCAGCTCACGCTGAGAACGTTTGCGGAAGTTGTCGAAGTCGGCGGCCAAGCGCAAGAGCTGTTCGCGCGGTACCTGCGGCTCTTCGATTTGTGGCGCAGGTTTTGCGTCTGGGCCCAGCACCTCAGGCGCCGCTGGTTTGGCCTCGGCCGCGGAGGTTGGTGGCATCAGCTCCACCGGAATATCCTCGGCGGATGACGCGGGCGGTGCCGCCTGGGCCTCGTCGTCGGCCTTACGTTTTTCCTCGGTCCGTTCCACTGCTGCCAGGGCCTCGGCCATCGCCTTCTCAAGCAGATCGCTGGACCCAAACTTGTTCGTCATAGCATTCCCACCGCGGCGTCCCATCACACAGGGCGCCGTCGCACAACTTACTCCCAATAGCGGCCAAACAGCTTGGTCGCAAAATCCACAAGCGGCACGAGCCTAACATAGTCCATACGCACGGGTCCCAGGAGCGTCACCGCGGCGGTCTCGCCATTCGGCCCAGGCAGCGCTGCGCCCACACACGCCACGTCCCCCAGCCCCTGCACCTGATGCTCGCTCCCCAACACCACCTTCACGCCGGCACCATCCACAATCCGATCAAGCAGGGTCAACAGCGCCGAGCGATCTTCCAAGGCCCCCAACAACGCCCGCAGATGCTTCGGATCGTTGAACTCGGGCTGACCCACCAGGTGTGAAGCACCTTCGACAATCAGGTTCAATTGCGAATTGCCTTGCGGCTCGGGCAACACGCGCGCACCAATCTCCAGCGCCTCACGCTTCAGGTTCTCCGCCACCACCTGATGCTGCGTCAGCTCCATGCGAATCAGGCCGCGCAACTCCGCCACGGTAAGGCTCTGCAGCTTGTCATTCAAAAAGTTCTGTGCCTGCTGCAAGTCTTCGGCCGCAACTTCAAACTCCATCTCCACGAGCTTCTGTTGGATCAAACCGCCTTGCGAAACAAAAAACGCCACAAACCGACAAGCGTCATAGCGCACCAGCGCCACTTCTTTGAAACGCGTGCCGACAAAACGGGGCACCCCGACCACCGCCACTTGCCCCGACAGGTCGGCCAGGCTTTGCCCCAACGTCGTAGGCAGAGCCCCAGGCGCAATCGCGGCCGTAAGCGCTTCAAGTTTGGCGCGATCGGCACGCTTCAACTTCAAGGCATCCAAACCATCCAGGTAGGTGCGCATACCCAACTCGGTAGGGATTCGCCCGGCGCTGGTGTGCGGCTGCTGCAACAACCCTTGCTCTTCCAACTCTGCCATCACGCTACGAATCGTCGCGGACGACAACGACAGGTGGGGCAGGCGCTCCGCGACCGTGGCCGATGAGACGGGTTGCGCATCGTCGATATAGGAAGCGACAATGGCGTTGAGAATGGCACGACTGCGCGGCTCTAACTGCATGACTCTGTTGGATAACTAGGGAGTGGACCCGGCACTGTCAAGCGCGCAATTCGCGCGACGCCTCAGCGGAGATCAAGTTGGACGCCCACAGGCCGTCACGATAGCTTGGCCCCATGAGCTACTTCTCTCCTCGGCTGCCGCACCTGTTGACCCGCGCGGATCTCGCGCAACTGCTTACACCGACCTACACCGCAGCCAACGGTGTCGATGACGATGAAGCCCTTGAGCGGATGCAGAAGGCGATGGCTCGCCCGGTGCTCGTTGAGGAGCTGTATCAAAGCCTCTCCACAGCTCTCGTGGCCGCACGCGGGGAGCGGACCGAAGACCAAGTGATGGATAAGCTTTCCAAAGGGGTGCAAAAGCGCCTCGGCAAGATGAAACCCGCCCCAGCCACCCAGGCACTGCTGGCGTTGATGGTGCGTTTCAATGTGGAAATCGGCCACGCACCCGAGCCCCTGCGGGCCACGCTTGAAACTGAAAAGGGCCGAGCCCTGCTGCGCGTAGGCTTTCGGGAAGTGGGCGAGTTCTTGGCGCAACAGCTGTTGAAATAGCGTTCATCGGCTCATCTCCCCTCGCCAAACTTGGCGCGGCGTGAGAGAGTGGCGTTTTACTGTGAGTCCCAAGTCCAGCAGGCAGACCCCCGCCTGATGTACCGCCGGGCGCCTCTGGAGAGATCGTGACTGCTACGACGTTTGCTGACCTGGGCTGCACTGAGCCCTTTCTTGCGGCGCTCACCCGCCGCGGTTTTGTGACCCCGACCCCGGTTCAAGCCGAATGCTTCAAGCCGGGCATCGATGGTCGTGACCTGCTCGTGCAAAGCCGCACCGGCAGCGGCAAGACGCTGGCTTTCGGCTTGCCCATCCTGCATCGACTGACCCCCGAAAAGCACCCCCAAGCCATCGTGCTCACCCCGACACGCGAATTGGCGCAGCAGGTGGCCGCCGAAATCATGAGTGTTTCTCCCCGCCTAGCCATCGCCGAGCTGGTGGGCGGAATGGACTACCAGCCACAGTTGCGCAGCATCTATTACGGTGCGCGAGTGGTGGTGGGCACGCCAGGCCGCATGCTCGACCACTTGGAGCGCGGCTCGTTGGACCTGTCACAAGTGACCACCGTGGTGCTCGACGAGTGCGACGAGATGCTCAAGATGGGCTTCATCGACGACGTCACGAAAATTCTGTCGGGCGCCACCGAACAACACCAAACCTACCTCTTCTCGGCCACGCTCCCGGCTCCCATCGCCAAGCTTGCCCACCGCTTCATGCACGACCCGCATAAGGTGGCGCTCGGAAATTCTGGTGGTGCGACCCAACACGCCGACATCACGCACACCCCCTGCGTGGTGCCCGAACGCCTGCATCCTCAGGCGTTGGTGAACTTCCTGCTCCATGACGAGCCCAAAGGCGCGTTGATCTTCACCAAGCGCAAGGTCGAAGCCGAAGAAATCGCCGAGGTGCTGCGCGAGGCAGGTTTGGCCGCCGAGCATCTGCACGGCGATCTGTCTCAAGGCACCCGCTCACGCATTCTGGCAAGCTTCAAAGATGGCACGCTCCGTTTTCTCGTGGCCACCGATGTCGCCGCGCGCGGCTTGGACGTGGAAGGGCTGCAACTTGTCATCCATTTGGGTATCCCCAACCAATTGGAAGGCTATATTCATCGCTCCGGCCGTACGGGCCGCGCTGGCGCCAAAGGGCATTCATTGGCGTTGGTCGACCCCCGTGAAGCGCGCATCATGGAAGCCTGGGGTCGCCGGGGGGGGCTGGCCCTGACCTGGCGCAACGTGCCCAATCAAGAAGAAATCGCGACTGCCCGCACCCAACGCTTGGTGAATAGCGTCCAGGATCTCAAAGCCCCCGAACACGTGAAGCTAGCCAAGCAGCTGTTGCACGAGCGCACTCCCGAGACTCTGGTGGCAGCTCTGCTGTCGTTGCTGCAGAAGGACACCCACGCCGGCTTCTTCATTCCGCCACCACCACCGCCGCGCCGGAGCGCACCCCCAACCCGGCCGGTGCACAGCCATCGCCGCCCCCAAGGCCAGGGATACGGCCCGCCAACTCGTAAATCGTTCCCCAAGAAAAAGTGGTAGCGCGCCGGCAAGATCTAAACGCCCCATTCACGACGTCAAGCGAGCGGTCGCCGCGGGTTCTTAAACGTGCTCGTTAGCGACCGAGATCGCCGCCGCTACTGTCCGCGCGCAAGGTCGCTTGCCATTGCAACAACGGCAGCAGGACCTGCGGCTCCAGGTCACAGCCTTCCATCATTGTCACTCCTGCCAACCACTCAACCAGCGCCGCAGAGCCACTGACCAGGAAAGCGTTGCCAACTCCACGACACGGTGGCTTCTCCCCATAATTGGGCACTGCGATGATCCGAGTCAGCGTAACGTGGCCTCGGCGAACCGCCGTCTGAACGATTTGACCGTTTGCCAAGGACAGCGCAAAGTTGGGCGACAGCGCGGGCTCCCCCACCTTTGGCCCGCCAAGGCGCCATCCATGCGGATCGCACTGATTCGACCCGGCCTCGGCCTGCGCGACGAACCGCGCCTGGGATCGCTCTGCTGCCAAGAACCCTCAGCTTTGGCCGTCCTGGCGGCGCTGACGCCACAAACGTTCGAAGTCGTAGCCATCGACGACCGCTTTGAGCCCGTCCCCTACGACCAACCCTGGGACCTGGTGGCCTTGTCGGTGGGGACCTTTCATGCTCGACGCGCCTACGAAATTGCCGACCGCTTTCGTGCGCAAGGGATCCCCGTGGTGCTGGGCGGTTTTCACATCACCCTTTGCCCCGATGAGGCAGCAAGCCACGCCGATGCCCTCGCCCTGGGCGAAGCCGAGGGCACGTGGCCCACGATCCTTGCAGACGCAGAGCAGGGTGCGTTGAAAAGCCGTTATCGCTGCCCCGACGCCATCACGATGGCAGGGGTCATTCCCGATCGCCGCATCTTCACTGACAAACGCTATGCGCCGATCAGCGTGATTCAATACGGACGTGGTTGTCGGTTCACCTGCGAGTTCTGCAGCATTCGCGCCTTCTACCGAGGTCGTTGCTACGAACGCCCTATCGCCGAGGTGCTCACCGAGATCCAGCGCGCTGGTCGACGACGCCTGTTCTTCGCTGACGATAATCTGCTGAGCCACCGCACGGGCGCTAAAGAGCTGTTACGTGCCTTGATCCCACTCGGCGTCCGCTGGAGTGCTCAGCTCAGCATCGATGTCGCCGACGACCCCGAACTGCTCATGCTGATGCAGTTGAGTGGCTGCCAAGCGGTGGTGATTGGCTTCGAATCACTGAGCTCGACAACTTTGCGCGCGATGGGTAAAGGCTGGGCCAAGCCGGAGGGATACGCCCAAGCGCTGGCACGGCTACGCGCCCACGGCATCATGGTCTATGGCACGTTCGTGTTTGGCTACGATGATGACACCCCAGACACAGTGGCGGACGCGCTAGCCTTTGCCATGAAAGAACGGCTGTTCATGGCCAACTTCAACCATCTGCAACCTTACCCGGGCACCCGCCTGTATGAGCGGCTGCAACAAGAGCATCGCCTGCGCTATGAGCGTTGGTGGTTGGACCCCCGCTATCGCTTCGGCGAGGCGGTGTTCGAGCCGCGCGGCATGTCAGCCGCAGCCCTCGCAGACGCTTGCCACAAAGCACGAACAGCGTTTCACAGCTTCGCTCACATGACGGCGCGCGCGTGGGAACGCCAAGCTAATAGCCGTTCGCTCGATAACGTTGTCACCTTCGCGGTCGCCAACTTACTGTCCCGCCGAGATATCAAACGCAAACACGCACTCCCACTCGGCAGTGGCAAGCCTCCCCTGACGCCGTCAACAACGACCCTTCCGGATTCAGGTCCATGAAGCTGACCTTCATCAAACCGAACATGGGACTGGTGGATAACCGTCCCTACCATGATACCGGGCGAATGGAGCCCCTCACCTTTGCCGTGCTGAAAGGCCTCACCCCGCCTCAGCACGAGGTGGT
>JAKLEG010000115.1 GCA_022703175.1 Myxococcota bacterium
CCTCAAGGCGACGACCCTCGAAGTAGCCGTGGCGTTGCATGCTCTCGAAGAACCGCTGTTTCAGCCGCTTCTCGCGGCTCTTCACATGATGCTCGCTGACCTTCAAAATCGTGGCCGTTGCGTTTACCGATTGTCGCTGTTGAAAGCGCACCCGAAACAACGCCTGATCCGCCGCCGCCAACGACGCGATGAACGCCGCGACCTGCTGTTGCAGTTGGACGTCACGCAGGCAGTCCTCAGGCGTCGACGGCAATTGCGCACGCCAAGGATGCTCGGTATCCGGCGACACGGTGTCGCCTATCTCCTCGACAAACAACTCCCGCCAACGTGCCCGGTGTTCATCGATGATGAGATTCTTGGCAATCGACGCCAAGTAGTTGCGGTACGGGCGCAGGCCGTCGTACCCGAGCCTCGCGGATTCTGCGAATGCGCGAATAAAAACGTTCTGCACCGTGTCTTCTACGGCCCAGATGGCGTCCTGTCCCTTGAAGGCATAGCAGCGCCCCTGACTCTCGAACCTGAAGCCGCGACCTATGAGTTGATACAAGGGGCCGACATACTCGCGATAGACCGTGGCCAAAGCCTCCCGCTCCCCCCGCCTGAAGGCTTGGCGCAACAACGAATCCTCAACCAAGCGGGGCATGCGGCGTCCTACACCAAGGCTCACCCGAGGCGGTGCAAAATCCCTCTGCCTACGGCAACGTCATGATGTCGAAGGTAGCAGTCCCTACCGCCCCCAATACGTTTTGCACCGACAGCCGCGCAAAGTAATGGGTCCCAGGTGTCAGCCCTTCGATCAACACGTCCGTACCTCCCATTGAGTCGGCTGATTGCGTCACGTCAGGCGTACGACTGCCGTAATCAGCGGTCAGGCCATAGTCGACCCACAGGACGAAGTCTTGAGAACAGCTGTAGCTAGAACCGCGCACGCTTAGCACAACACTGGTGCTGCTTGGGGTATTGGAGAATACCTGGGCATAGGGAGTGAATGTATCCCGACACACCTGACAGGCATTGCTCGGCGCGCTGACGTGACCACTGACATCGACGCCGCCGACAAACACGTCGCCGCCGTTGGTGTTGATGAAACTTGTAAGGTCTACCGTCACCAACCCGTCGGAAGCTTCCTGAAGCTCGCCGACCCGCGGGTAGGCATAGCCCTCGTATTGCAGCGCCGAGTAGCCGAGGAAGTTGACGTCTGTCGAGGGCGTCGCCACGCGCACCTGAACGGAGGCCTGATCGGTGAAGATCTTGCCGTTGTTGAGAACCACGTGCTCTGACGTCGGCGTCTCGTCACAGGCTAGGCTGGGCGTGGTCGGTGGGTTGGCATCCAACATCACGGTGTCAGACAAATCAAACGTTTCGCCGCTGGGTTCGCCAGTGAAGCGAACGTAGACGGTCTGAACGCCATCGGGGACATCAGCCGCAAACGTAAACGGCTGAATCTCCATGTTGCCGACTTGATAGGAACTCGGAAACACGCCCACAAAACTCGGTTCGCCACTGAGCCAGACAGAATCAGACGTAAAAGCAAACAGCTCTACATGCACGGTGCGCTCGGCCGCCAGCGTCTCAACGACATTGGCAAAAGGCTCAGGCGGCAGCGAGGTGTCGAGATCGATTTGCGCTGAGGCCACCGCCGATTCATGACCCATCGCGTCTTTGACCATCGCGTAGACCGTTTTCATTCCGTCGCCGTCCAACAACTCCCACGGTACAGCCGCTGCCATTGGCTGCCACTCGGCCATCGACAGATCTGGCGTATTCCCGAGACGCAAGTGCGTCGCACCCGTGGCGAGATCCCCGGCCGTGACAGCCACCGAAACACTCGTCACCGGTGTCTTGCCGATGCCGCCGTTGATGGCCATCCCGCTGATGCTCGGCGGCTCGGTGTCGACCACAATGGATGCAGAGATGGGCGTGCTCTCCTGCGTACCATCGCCAAACTTGATGAATAGGCGGTTTTGGCCATCGTACGCGAACGTCCAACGCTTGCTCGTTGCGATGGGTTCCCACGGTGTGTTGGCGAAATCGCTCGATTCAGAGATGACCATGATGGTGGTTTGCGTTGATGCGGCAATGGTAAGTCCAACCTCGCGACTGCCGATAACGGCTGCGCCACCCTCGATGAGCAGCGTGCCCGTGGGCCCCGTGGAAATGTTGAGAGTTAGTTCGCCCAGCTCGGTGGTCTGTCCGGAGACCACCTTGATGTCGCTAAGCTGCAGCGGCAGATAACCCACGCGCTCGAAGCGCAAGGAAAAGCTCCCCGCCGGAATGCCGCTGAGCGCAAAACGGCCGTCGGCGCCGCTCGTACCTTGCATCGACGTGCCTGGGATCGCGATCGCGATGCCGCTGTGGTCCTGAGCATTGGCTAAATGCACCACACCGGAGATGCTTCCGGTGGGCGTGATAGTGAGCGTCCCGAGGTCGACCACCGCACGATCGTGAACCTCCACGGCGACCAGGGCCGCCAGCTCGCCCTCGTTGACCTGATACCGGCAGATGAGCAGGTAGCTTCCTACCGGCACATCCAGCATCTCGAACTGACCATCGGCATCGCTTGTCGCGCCGGTGTTGGTGCCTTCGAGCGTGCACTCACCGCCAGCGATCGGTGTTTGTTCGCCTCGCATAACCCGGACAGTTGTCGTGTCACTCACCAGCCTACCGGTGATGGTTCCGCGCGGCAGATCCTCCACGGGGTTGTTGAAATCGAAGCCCAGATCACACGCTGCGGTGTTTAGGCCGGCCCAAACAACGATGCTAACCCATGAAAAAATATATAATTTTTCGATTATTCTGGGGCGTAAGCAAGACATGTTCATCTCCTCGCATACCGTCGCCAACGAGGTCGTGGCTGAGGTTGCACCCCTGTGTACGGAACACCATCCTGGCTTCGGCGACTATTTTCAACAAAATACGCCAGTTGCGCCAAAACGACGCAGCATTTGCGTTCGACCTCGAACAGCGATAATTCCGTTAACAGAAGGAACGAGGAGACCCATGGCTGAAGGCGTGATTGGCAAAGGCTTGTTCATCAAGGGCGAACTCCACGGCGAAGATGACTTGATCATCGAAGGCGTGGTCGAAGGCACCATCACGATGCAGAAGAGCCTCACGATTGAGGCTGGCGGGCGCATCAAGGCCGACATCGAAACCGAGAACATCTCTATCCGTGGCGAGATGGAGGGCAAGCTGTTTGCTCGTGAGAAAATCAGCATCGCGAACGGCGGGCGACTTGTAGGCGATATGACTGCCCCGCGCATCGAAATTGAGGATGGCGCCTACTACAAAGGCAAGATCTCGATGGGCGAAGGCCGTGCCACGTCGTCCCCCGCGCCGACCACGACACCGGCAAAGAAGAGCCGGTAGCGACCCATCGACCCGCATTATTTCAGTATCGACCGTTGCGAAAACCGCAACGCCACAGCTCCCGCCTCAGGCGTTAACGGCGTGGCGGGGGTGGACGGCTCACCGCGCGGGTGAACTCGACAAAGTGCATGCGCAGCTCGGTCAACAACCGCTGCAACGCTTGGTCTTCCTGCATCGACAGGTTGCCACGCGTCTTCATCTGCAACATCGCGATGATGTCGATGTACTCGCGCGCCATTTGCGGATCGATTGGCAGACCTTGAGCCCGCCCCTCCGGCAGCGCCCCCATCGCAGCCAACGCGTTGGTCGCGAGCGACGCCACGAAGGTCATGAAGTCAATCTCGGGGGCTGGCTCGCCCGCCTGCGGTCTGTGCGCCTCTTCGGAGGCCACCTCCGGACGCTTAGGCTCATTTTTAGCTGCGCCGGGTTGAGAGGGTGACGTCGCTGGCGCGGTAGGTACAGCCACAGTGGTGCGCACGCGATCTGGGGCCGCGTCGGCCTTCAGATCACCATCGGCGCTGAAGCGACGGCGATCGACGATTTTGAAACCTTTTTCGGATTCTCCCTCATGCTCTACCATGCCGAACCTCGCTCTTTGTGACCGGTCTCAGAACTGGAAACCAAGTTGCTGCCACACACGGCCCCGTTGAATCAAGAGAACCACTCGGCCGCGCCAGTAGCTGCGCGCCATCGCCTTGCCCAACGCCTCGCGCCCAAATATCTTTTCGGAGTTGATCGCGCGCAACCAGTCGCCCCGGCGAATCCCAACCTGCGCGGCGGGCGAGCCCGACGTGACGCTTTTAACCAGCAACGTGCCAGCCGGCATCCCCACCGACCGGGCGCTCGCCGCATCGAGCTCCTCTGCCACGACACCAATGCGCGACTTGAGCAAACCAATGGCCTCGGCAGCAGAGAGCTCACCGGCCACCAACGTTTCGGTGACGCGGCGATCACCCCGCAAGAGTTGGAGCGCCACCTTGGCGCCAACGGTTTCGTCTCCGAGCCGCATACGCAGATCCTCGGCCGAGGCCAGTCGCTCCCCCGCCACCGCCACCACGACATCCCCCTCTTTCAAGTGTCCGGCGGCAGGACCCTTGGCATCCACCTCGGCCACCAACGCCCCCGCGCTGTCTTTGAGCGCAAATGACTGCGCCAAATCTGGCGTCAAATCCTGCACTTCGAAGCCAAAAAAGGGCCTGCGCACCTCACCAAATTTGAGCAGGTCGTTAACGATGCGCCAGGCCTTGTCGATGGGAATCGCGAAGCCGATACCTTGGGCTTTGCCGTAGATGGCGGTGTTGACGCCGATCAGCTGGCCGTTGATGTTGAGCAGCGGCCCACCGGAGTTGCCCGGGTTGATCGAAGCATCGGTTTGAATGAAATCGGTGTAGACGCGCTCGTCGGTGCGGATGAGCCGGTGCAAAGCGCTGACCACGCCAGTGGTGACGGTGTGGCTTAAACCAAACGGGTTGCCAATGGCGATCACGGTCTCGCCAATCATCAAATCGGAGCTTTGCCCCATCGGTACATATGGCAGCGCCGCTGAGCTCTTGGCCAGAAGTACCGCGAGGTCATGATCGGGGGCCGTTCCTACCACCTCGGCGGTGAGCCGCCGGCCGTCGGCCAACTCGATCTCAACGTCACCGCCCACCGCGATAACATGGTAATTGGTGAGCACATAGCCCTTGGCGTCGATGATAACCCCAGAGCCTTGCGAGACGGTCTCACGTTGACGCTCGCGCGAAGAACCAAAGTCGCGAAAGAACCAACCGAACGCGTCGCCCGTGTTCACCACCGCTTGGGTGCGCACACTTACAACACTGGCGGAGACCCGTTCGACCGCCTCAACAACGGGCGTGCGTCGCTCAGCCGCGGTACCCACGCAGGGAAAGAGCAACACGCCCACGACAGCCGCGACCCAAAGCCGCATGCACATGGCAGGCCTCAAGAAAAGAGAGTGAAAAGCCGTGACGGCGCGAAAGCCTACGACCCAGAGTTACCGGTGTTCGGACGGGCCACGATCTCGCCGTCTTCGTTCAACGACAGGATCTCGGATTGCTCGGTCATGTCGGGCAAATCCTTCAGCCGCTTGTCCAAATCCTTGCGGTTCAACACGCCCTTGCGCACGTGGCGCTCAGTCAACCGAACATCGTGGAGCACTTCATCACGCATCTGTGCCATGGGAACCTCGTCAAAGGCGGTGGTCTATAAGCGGTTGAACGTCAGCCGTCAAGGGAACGGCGGTGGCCCCAGTCGGGACCACCTTGGCCTACAGCAGATTCGCGGCCAATTCGGCGAGCTCGGAGCGCTCACCCTTCGCGAGCGTAATGTGCGCAGCAATTCGCTCGGTCTTGAAGCGGTTCACTGCGTGCACCAGGCCGTTGTTGGTCGAATCCACGTAGGGATTGTCGATTTGGTAAGGGTCCCCAGTGAGGATGATCTTGGTGTTGTCGCCTGCGCGCGAGATGATCGTCTTCACCTCGTGCGGCGTGAGGTTTTGCGCCTCATCAACGATCAAGAACTGATTCGGGATGCTACGACCACGGATGTAGGTGAGCGGCTCAATTTCAAGGACCCCCAGGTCCATCAGCTCCTGGTACGAACGGCCGCGCTTGCGCTCGGAGCGCGACAAGCCCATCACAAACTCAACGTTGTCGAAGATCGGCTGCATCCAGGGCGTCATCTTCTCTTCGATGTCGCCGGGCAGGTAGCCGATGTCACGACCAAGCGGGAAGATGGGGCGTGAGATGAGCAGACGTTGGTAGACGCTCTCATCGGTGACCTTGTGCAAACCCGCGGCGATCGCAAGCAGCGTCTTGCCGGTACCGGCCTTGCCCACCAGCGTCACGAGCTTGATGTTGTCGTTCATCAGCATATCGACCGCGAACGATTGCTCACGATTGCGCGGCCGGATGCCCCACATGCCTTCTTTGCTTTGCAGAAGCGGCTCGATGCACTCCTGGTCGAGGTTGATGCGGCCCAATGCGGTGTGCGCCGGATTGCTTGCATCCTTGAGGAAGGCGAACTGGTTCGGCAGGTAATACGGGTCATCGAGCGGCAGCCGACCATTTTGATAAAAGGCGTCGATCTTGTCACCGGGCAGCTCGATCTCGGCCACGCCCGAGTACAACTCGCTAATGTCGGTGCGCTCTGAATCGAAATCTTCGGTGTTCAAGCCCAACGCCGCCGCGCGAATACGCAGGTTCACGTCTTTGGTGACGAAGATGACCGTGCGATCGGAGGTATGCTTTTGCGTGTCGAGCGCCACCGCCAAAATGCGATTGTCGACCGAGTGCTCGGATTGAAACTCGGGCGGCAGATCCATGGAGGTAATCGCGACCCGGACCTTGCCAGCGCCGTTGACCGGCACCCCTTTGGTCAGATTGCCTTCCATCCGGAAACCATCCAAGTGCCGAGCCACAGTACGCGCGTTGCGACCGAGTTCAGACAGGTCCTTCTTGAATTTGTCGATCTCTTCGATGACGTAGATCGGAATCACCACCTCGTGATCGTCGAACAAGAAGAGCGCCTGCGGATCATGCAAGAGCACGTTCGTGTCGAGGACGAAGGTCTTCTTGATTTTTTTGTTCCCAGCCTCTTGTGCTGCAACCATGCTCATCAAGCCTCCGGCCGTTTGTTCGCGGCCGATCCGAAAACCACCACTTTGTTTCTACCCGTGCGCTTCGCCTGGTAGAGCGCCTGGTCTGCGCACTCTGTCAACTTCGCCTTCACGGAGGCGTCGTTCGGGAACGTAGCGATCCCAAGCGACAGCGTACATTTGAATGACCCATTCTCACAACGGAAGGTTTCAGCTTCGACCGTTTTGCGGATGCGCTCGGCAATTTGTGCGGCCCCAGCCGAACCGGTTTCCTCCATCACAAGTGCAAATTCCTCGCCCCCGTAGCGAGCCACCACATCGGTGCGCCGGGCGCTGGCAGCCAATAGTTCGGCCACGCGCTTGAGCACCTTGTCGCCCACCGGATGGCCATAGGTGTCGTTGACCGATTTAAAGTGGTCGATGTCGGTGAGGATCACCGAAACGTGGCGGCCGTAGCGCTCGGCGCGCAGGATGACGCCATCGAACAGATGTTGAAAATGACGATGGTTGAACAAACCGGTGAGACCATCGGTGGTGGCCATCCGCTCGACGCGCTCGTACATTTGGGCGTTGGCGATGGCGATGGCGGCGTGGTCGGCGATGACCTTCACCATGTCTAACACGTCCATCGTCAAAAAGTCGGCCGTGTCACTCCCCAACACCAGTGCCCCCACCGCCTGATCTTTCCACAACAGCGGCAACACCTTCACGGCAGCCAGCGGCACATCCAACCCCGGGCCAAACACCGACTGAGACGCCATGCGGTTGGTGCCGTGCGGCAGCGGCGTCCGCGCCTTGAGTGCCGCCCCGACCAAACCACCTTCGGCATGGAAAGTCTGGCCGGCAAGCTTCGCGCCCTCTTTGTGGCCGTCCCATTCGACCCGGGTAATCGACAGCACCCCTTCTTTGTCGGTGGCGACGGCGATGGCGGCAAAATCCACCTCCGCTAGGCGCCGAGCCGCGCCCATGGCCACCTCAGCCACTTGCTCAATGGTACGCGCCTTGTTGAATTCGCGACTGGCCTCGTAGAACCGCTCCTTTTGGAACTTGGTGCGATCCATGTCAGCGAAGATCCGCTCCACCTGCACCGCGCGCATGATCTCGGTGGCCAAGGTCTTCATCATCGCCACGTCCCGTTCCTCAAACGGCCGGCCGCCCTGTCTGTCAGCCACCAAGACTCCGCGCAAGAAACGGTCTTCCATCACCGGCACCCCGGCAAAGTCGGTTACGGGCAACGGCTTACCATAGTAGACCAGACCCGAGTGGCCCGGCTTGAGGTTGGACAACACCAACGGCTCCCGCCGCTTGGTGATAGCACCCAACAGGCCTTCGCCAGCCGCGAGCGGCTTTTCAACCAGGTTGTCGCACTGAGAACGCAGCTCTTTCAGGCGCAAATAGCGATCGTCGGTGTCCAACCAAAACAACGCCACCGTGTGCGTTTCGAGGGCACGTTCGGCGACACCCAGCACATTGTAGAGAGCCTCGTGAATCGCCTGCACGGAGGACACCGCCCGACGCTCGCGGATTTCGTCGGCAGAAAGCTCCCGATGCTCGGCGGCCATCCCAGAGGTCATCCGGAACTGGTTCGCCTCCGTGGTTATCCGCTCCAAATACTCAGCAATTTCGCGTTTGAGCGACGCTTGGCGCTGGGCAATTTCGGTGCGCAGAAACAGCGCGTAGAGAAACCCAAAGAGGATGTTGAACGAGGCATGCGAGGCGTACAACCGCCAGCCACCCACCGCTGGCTGCCAGGCCCAGATCAACGCCTCCACGCCCAGGATGAGCGTCATGAAATAGAGGCTGGGCACAAGTGAGTGGAACGCCACCAAGAAGGCCACGAGCGCAATGATGAGTGGGTACAGCAAGCCGCCCGGGCCTCCCGTGATCTCGATGACCGCGAAGGCCGTGGCAATGAATAGCGTGCCCAGCTCCAGGTCGGCCCGCAACGCCGCCCCCCGAGACAAGCGCGTACCCCTCTGGAGTCGTTCGAGCAGCCGCACCACCAACAACACGCCCAGGCCAATCAGTGCCGCAAATTGCGGTGTGCCGCTACGACTCGGATCGCGGAAGATGCCATAAGCCGACAACGCCAAGGTCGCCAGCGCAATAGCAAAGCCAATGGTGTTCTGCAGAAGACGCCACGCCGCGCCCATAAGCCACCCAGCAAAAGCACGGGTGGCAACGGTTTCGGAAATGCGCGAGCGCCGAGAAGGTGCGGCGCGAGCTGCTTGCGGTCGCAAAGCCACGCGCCATTCTTGCCCGACCGATCTGCGAACGCAAGGGGCGTTACTCGCGACTAAGCTCCACCACAAAACGAGGCCCGCCCACGGGCAACCCGACGACCGAAGGAACCGCCAACTGGCCAGGCTCCTCCACCCACACGTCGCTCGGGTCGGTCAGGCGAATGGCTAACGTAGGCGCCGAGCTGTAGCTACGCGTGCCCTGCGCACACGCAAACGCCAAAAGACCCGCCACCACCAAGACCCATAGGCCCCGATGGCGCTGCCGACGCTTGCGCCACTGCACCACCGCAGGAACCATCAGGATGCCGGCCGCAGCCAACCCGGCCCGTTGTCGATACACCGTCGCGGTGGCCAGCTGCAGGTGCAGCCGACGTTCCACGGTGGCTCCGGCTGACACCGAAAGATCCAAGTTTTCGAAGAGCAACGTCGAGCCACTGACGACCCCAACCGCAACGGCTGCCGTGTCGGAACCCGACGCCACAAGCGTCGCGCTATCCACAAGCGCGACCTCGCCATCCACATCGAAACGCACCGAACGCACCAGCACGTCACGGGTAGCGCCGAACGTCAGCACCAGAGGCTCAATGGCTTCGCCACTTTTCACGTAGAGGGTTTGGTCTGATGCGCCGAGACTCGCCACCTGGAGCTGCGCTGCCGAGGGATTCTCGATTTCGATGACGACCTCATCATGAGCGGTGGCGGCTTGGTCGCTCACGTTCACGCGGAACGCCAACAGCTCGCCACCGACGACCGGCGGTGCTTCGAACGTTGGAGTTAGGTCAAAGCGACTCGGTTGTAGCACCACCGGGGTGCCTGACAGTTGAACCCATTCCACGGTGAGCGGATCACCGTCGGGATCGGTGCTGGCGCTGGCGTCCAAAAGCACGCTGGTACCACTCTCGACGCTTTGATCGATTCCCGCAGAGGCCACAGGCGCCTGGTTGTGATCGACGAGCGCGAGTTGATCGATGCGAATTGAAGACGCCGCGTCGTCGGGCTCGGCATCGTGAATCAACAACCGCACACGCCCGTCGGCGAGCATCGCAGCGCTGAGCGGCACCGTGAGAGTGGTGAGCGCCCGCGACAGCTTGGTCAAATCGACCCATCCCGAAGGCTCCCACGCCGACACCGTGAATTTCTCAGCGTCATCGCTTTGAGCGGTTAACAACAGTGACGCATGGGCCGTATTGCCAAAAGGCGCCAACTCCAATTCGTAGCCCCAGTACAATTCAAAGCCAAGGTCGGTACGCACCTCGGTGAGGCTCATGAACCGGTCGCGCTCCGGCAACTCCACGGCTGCACCATCGGCCACTTTGGCATTTTCGTACGTCGTGCCAGCGGCGTTACCCACTCGGGTCCGGCCATCCATAAGCGTAAACGGCTCACGATCGACCGGGTTGAGACCACGGCCCGGCCGCGACAAGGCACCCAAGGCTGACCAAGGTCCCAGTTGACCTTCGGCGCTTTCCCAACGCACTCGCCAGAAGGTGCGACGTTCAAGAGCGGTGGCCGGATAATCAACGAATTCCTCGGGCAACGACGTAGCGTAGCCGGACTCGGGCAAAAGCAACACGGTGACGTCGGACGAAAAGTCACTCACGTGCGCGAGCTCCAGACGAATACGACCAAGCCGCCCAACGAGACTCGTATCGAGCAACCAACGCAGCGCCGGCCGACCATCGTGAAACGCCCGCCCATCGGCTGTCAGCTCCGTGGACGCCAGCGGATAGCGCGCCACTATGCGTGGCAACAAGTCGATGGTCCCTGAGAGGATGGCCAGCCTGCCATCGCCAGTCGCGACCAGCAGATCCTTGGCGCAATCGTCGCCCGCGAAATCAAACCCCTCGACACTGGCTCCCCCGGAGAAAAACAGTTTGTCGTCACCGCGCGTCAATCGCGACATTCTAGCAATGGCCAGCTGTCGCCGTGAACCACTGCTGTTCTCGGCGAACCATACATGACCGGCTGCAGAGCTCAGGATGATGTCGGTGTCTTGGTCGTCGTCCCAATCGATCGTTCGCGGCTGCCAGAGACCTTCGCCTGCTTGGGGCGTGGTGAGCAACGGCGTCAGCGCCTCGAACGCGAGGGGCGCCTCGGTACCCAGCGCGGAGTACAGTTGTCCGTTGGACGAGGCAATGACCAGATCGGCGTAGGGATCGGCGTTAAGAAAGAGGCCGGTGGCGCACATATCTGGAAACGCCAAGGGTACCTCGTCCACGCTCACATCGCCTAAATGCACAAGAAGCGCACCGCTATCCACCGCGGCGTTCTCATACAATCCGAGCCGACCTGCGCCGCTGCCGAGCAACACCCGCGTGGGTTCTGCCACAGCGCTCTCCAGCAAGCCGGGGCACACCGGAGGTGTCAACGACAAGGGGATCCCTGTGTCATCGCAAACAGGTTCCCAACGATGGGGCGTCAAAGTGCCGTTGCGCTGTCGATCGACCATACGCCAAAGTCGACCGTCGGTCGTTCCCACCAACAGATCTCGATCATGGTTGGCAGCGCGATTGGCCATATCCCAGGGCATGCGCGCAATGTGGGCTGTTGGAGGCAAAGAGACGACACCGCCAGGAAAGGGAGAATGAGGCAAATAGCTCGGTGTCGCCGTGGTGCCACTATTAAGGTAGACGCCCAACCGGTTGTCGGTCACCACAATGATGTCCTGGACACCGTTGCCATCCACATCGGCGACGCGGCCGAGTGCCGCGCTGGCCGAGCCCGTGGGCACATTCGTGGCCACAGGCACTGTGGCAAACGCGGGTGCAGCATCAGTGCCGGTGTTTAGAAATGGCGCAACCGTTAACACCTCATAAACATTGGCGGTACTGTAGGCGACCAAGTCTTTGCGACCATCGACATTCCAATCCGTCACGGTAACGTGGAGGGCTAAGGCCGTGCCCGTACCCCCAAAGGGTGCGTCAGTGACGCCAGAGACCAATGAGCGTCCGTAGACCGGCACGGCGTCCGAGCCGCTGTTGCGGTAAAGCGCCACCGCGCCAAACATCGTGCCGGTGATGAGGTCGTAGTCGCCATCGTTGTCCCAATCGACAGCCTCGGCATCGACGCTGCCACCTTGCTCCGGGAGCATCGTGCCATCGATCAAGATTGCCGTGGGAGCCGCAAGCGTGGGTGGCGTGGTGTTAAGCAGATTGCTCGCACGGTAAAGCACCCCCTCGGAGGTCCCCCACAAAAGGTCCAAGTCGCCATCGTGGTCCATGTCAACCACATCGACCGAGGTAACCTCTAGGTCTGCCAAAACCGGACCGGCGGCGGTTTCCAACGATTGCCCCAATGACAACACCTGCGGCTCAGCAGGTCCGCGATTCTCAAACCAAACGATGCCGCGACCACTGGCCACGAGATAATCCAGGTCGCCGTCCCCATCCCAATCGACGAGCTCCACGCCGCCTGGCAAGTCGACCCAGGGCTCCGACCGGACATAGCTCAAGCTCGTCAGTGTCGGTGGCCCAGCCGCGGTACACAGGTTCGGCAGATAGCAAGAGCTGGTGCCCTGGCCGCCGAGGATTGTCGAGCTAGCAGCGGGTAGCGCCGCACTGTCGTACGGTGTCGCCAGCAAGCGCGCCCGATAGGCAGGCACAAACGCAGGACTGGGCACCGCCATCGCAAAGTCGTACTCGCGAATGGCCGTACCGGTGGCGACCTCGGGTGAAGGCCAGGTGCGAATGAAGAAACCCAAGACGGTGGCATCCGCCAACGTTCGCACCGCAACGGGAGTGCCATGAAGGCCCAAGCCGGGCGCGAACTGCACAGAGGCAGTAGAGGTTGCGAGATTCTGATAATCAGCCACGCTACTACAGCCATCGGGCGCAGAGGCGACGAACAAGGATACAGGCAAAGCCTGATTCGTAGCTTGCCGTAACCTGTCGATTCCCACGACCTTTGACCCCTCTGGCCTAAAGTTTCTCACGAGCATTGACCCCCCTGCACCTGGAGTTTCCCAGGAGCATTGACCCCTCTGCGTGACCTGAACCCATG
>JAKLEG010000116.1 GCA_022703175.1 Myxococcota bacterium
ACGACGCGGCGCTGGACGACGAAAGGCGAACTGAGAGATTGTACATGCGTTACGCAGATGGGTGACCCCGGGGTCAATGCTCGTGAGAACGCGGGGGTCAAAGGTAGTGAGAGCCGGCAGTGACGCTGGCCTCCGCACTGCCATTGTGTCACTGCATGCCGATTCGCCAGCACTGCATGAGCAACTCACCCAACAACCCGGATCCTTTGACGCCACCCTCCGAGGCCTGGCCAACCTGAACGCCGCCGGCATACGCACCTATACGTTTACCGTGGTGTGCAGCCTGAACTGCGATCGTCTCGGTGACATTGCGGCCTGGGGGCGGGCGCATGCAAGCGGGACGCTGTTCTTCCCCTACATCCCTCGTCGAGCCAACGATCCGCTTTCCATTAGCGATGCTCAGTCATTTCAGCAGGCCATGCATTTCATCATCGACACGAGCTACGTGTTCCGCAGCGCGTTGGTGTATGCGACGACCGTACAGACGCGGTTGTGCCGTGCCTTCACCCAAACCGTGACCATCCTCGCCGATGGTACTGTGACCCCTTGCCCGTTTGTGTCGTTGCCGCTCGGTAACGTTCGTGAGGCGCCGCTTTACGACCTTTTGAGCCGAGCCGCGGACAACGCTATGCTCGAAGCCTTCTTGTTAACACCCGTCGAATGCGACGCCTGCAACATTCGTGTCTTGTGCGGGGGGGGCTGCAAAGCCACGCGCATCACGGCCCTAGGAGATCCACACGGCAAGGATCTGCATTGCCAGAATGGCCCATTCACCGGTCCGGTGGCTTGGCGTCAGCTCCCGGAGTGCCTCCCCTACCTCTACTGACCCACGGGCACGACCAAACAGGCGTCCGCGGCGCCATGGACGCGGCTGCGACTGGGGCGCGCGGTCACGGACACGTCAGCGAGTTGCATTGTTCCATCTGCCAGGCGCACATAGAACGGTGACAAGCGAACATATCCCTGCATCGTTTTTAGACTAGAGTCTGACGTATCCAGGTACTCAAACGACCAGGGTTTGCCACGCACGGCGCGCTGCACCACCCACTCCTTGGCCTGCGCCGCGGCCTTGGCTAGCTCGTCGAAGCGATGTCGATTTTCTTGTTGACCGTCGATCATCCCGCGGGCCATCGCCGAGCGACCCCGTTTCAAGTAGACACCTCGATCGGCTCTGGGTTTGCCGATCAGCTCTGAGAGCGACGTCGGTGTGAGCAACCATGTATCTGGCACATGCTGACGCAGCCAGGCGACCTCGCCAACATCCAAGGCAGCGCCGAGCCAGGTGTTCACCAACGGGTGATGCACAAGCGCCAGCAACCGTTTGTCATCCCAGAGGTCGACCCAAGGGTTGAGCATCTGCAGCTCACCTCGTGCAATCTGCTCAACGAGCTGTCGCTTAAAGGCAGATCGACTTGCGAGAATTGCAGGGGTTTGAAAGAAACGAAACAGTAGATCGGGTCGACGCCCATCCGCGAGGCTGGGGAATTGTACGCCCCGCGACACCCGCCAAGGTGACACTACAAGCTCAACCTCAGCCAACCGAGACGCCAGCGTCAGCAACTCATAGCGATAGTCATTCTCGGCGTTCACCAGCACCCCTGCCACCGGGCGTAATAGTTCTGGCAATCCCCGGCAGTGGCGCCACGCTTGCACCTCACGAAACAGCGCTGGTCCTAGAAGTTCCGGCAGTCCGGGGAAGCGCGGATCGGGGCCGTAGACTTCGCGCAGCGCGGTGGTAATACCCATGCCGCCCGAGACGGTTTGCAGCTCCAGAACCTGCAATTCGCCATCGGCGTCAGGCATGACGTCCAACCTGAAGAAAACGGGCCTTGCCGAGCCCAACCCCGCGAGCAGTGCTGCCTCTTCCGGCCAGATGGGAAATCCGACGAACGAGCGTAACGCCTCGTGGTGGGGTAACACCGCTGTCACCGCTGCCAAGAAGCGCTCGAACAACTGGCCGAGTCGGCTAAGCACCGCAACCTGCGCGTTGCTCAACCGTGGAGGTTCAACGGCGACACGCCAAGGGATGCTGTCAGCGGTACGGAAGGTGGCAGCGCGCCGCATCAGCTCACCCTGCAGGCGCCAGGCACGCGCAGGCGTCGAAGTGCCCGGGTGGGCAGCGATCAACATTTGACCCTGTGTGGCCAAGTCGACCACCCGGGGCCAATCCAGCCCCTGGAACTGCGACCGAGCCGACGACAGGCGCGCGTCCATGCCTTAACGACTATCATGCATCTGTTCTGTTGTCGTCGCGTGCTACACTGCGGGCACGATGTGTGCCGCTCGACGCGCTGTCACCTTCCTCTTGTCACCGACGTCCGCGCTGTCGTGGTATCCGCAAGCATCACGCCTTCTTTGCAGCGCACTGCAGAATGATCCGCAACTGGAGGTCAGCATCCCTGACGTAACGGCCGAGCTCTTCATCGACAGCCTGCGCCAAGCCCGGCGCCAAGCACGGAGGAGAGCGCTGACGACGACGCTCGACCTGTATCTAACCAACCTATTGAGGGTGACACCGCATCTGGATGTTGTGGCGGGCCACTATGATCCGGCCCTCCTTGCGGCTGCAGCCACTGAGGATGTCTTTCTCTCGGCCTTGTCGGTGTATGACCTGTACGTGGCAGCCTGTCTGCTGAATGCCGGTCGTCGAGTGGTGCTGGGCGGTAACCTGACCCTCCTTTACAGTGCCGCACGACTGCGGCAACTCCTCACCCAACTGAATGTGCTGCCGCAGGTGCTGCAGCAACGCCTATGTATTCTGAGCGGCTACATCACCCCCGAGATGCGGCTCGCGCCGCTATTACAGCAATTCCAAGACCTCCGACTGCCAACGCCAACAGTGACCTGTCTGACAACACCCAAGCATGACTGGCTGGGGCGCTGGCAGGGCGCTCTGAGTACGCTCCTGCCGCAAATTTCAATCGCTGTGCAGCTGCGCGCCGGGTGTTGGTTTGGTCAGTGTCAGTTCTGTACCGTCCGAGCGCAGGGAACTGTGGACTTGCGTGTCGGCATTGCCACCCACACGCTGGAACAGCATTTGCGTGAGCTGGCTGCCTTCTATGGCACGACCCGTATCGTCATCACGGACAACGACCTCGAACTCGATGCGCAAACCATCGCCGTCCTGAGCTCTCGGGCGCCACAGCACGTCACCGCATATGCGAGTGTTAGGCGCCTGCTTGATCCTGACTATGTGCGCACACTAAGCAACTGCGTCGACGGCCTGCGGATTGGCATCGAGAGCGGCTCTGACGCGGCGTTGGCAGCGTGTGGTAAGCAGATCAGCGTGGCAGATATCGAGCGCGCCTTGGGACATGTCATCAAGTATGTCGCACCGACAACAGAGCTCAGCCTCCTCGTCATCTACGATCTGCCGCATCCATGTGCCGATGCCGTGCGCAGCGGTTTCGCGAAACTCGTAGAGCTTAAGGCGCGACTCACCCAGGCCGGCTTTTCGAAGGTGCGCGTAGACGGCTATCCACTCTGGCCATTCCCTGACACGGCCATGGTTGCCGATCACCCTCAATTGCGCGTGGTGTCCCGCGGCACATGCGACCCGAGCTTAATGAATGGCGCGGCACTCTTGCACTTAGAGTACGAACGCCGCTCTGGCCGACCTCTGCCAGCGTCGTTGGCAGCACTGATTCCGCCGCTCAAGCGCCTTGATGCCTACGGCAAGCCGATGCCCAGTGACCTGTACCTGGTGGAGGCTGACACGCTGAAACAGCTTGAGAATGTTGACGGCTCTGACCCTCGGCCGACCGCGCCTAACGACTAGCCGAAGCATGAAACCACCAGGCACTCCCCCACAAGGCTGTATATAACAACAGGAAACGTAGAGTGCGCCACGGCCGGCCCAGCTGGGGATGTGGGCGTAGGCCAAGGCCTCTAGGCAAGATGATCGCGCTCCAGTAGATGAGCAGCATCACCACGTGGCTCGGCCGCACCAGCGTCGTCAGAGCTTGCCACGGGTTCGTCGTAGCGCTGAGCGCCACGGCCCATTCGACGCCAACATAAGCCCCCAGCGCGATCGCCAAATAGGCGGCTACAACCTCAGTGGTGCGGCGTTTGAACCGGTGTCGCAGAAGTCCGAGCAGCGGATAGTAGAAGACCGAGAGGACAGCGTCGCGCACAAAGTAGTTCCAGCGGCGAAAGAAGTCGCCAAACGACTGCGAAAGGAACGGCTGACGATAACCGGAGGGTAGCGGATATCCCAACGCGCGAAACCAAGCGACCGCGAGAAAAATGGGGAAGGCCGCGGCAGCATAATAGACGAGAAACTGAACCGGGCCTGCCACCCAGAGCGGTGCCGTCGGCAGCCAGGATTGTGCCGCGTAGACAAAGGCGCTCAGCATAAGTGCGTAACCTGCCAGCGCCACGGCTCGACCTGCAGCTCTCCAATCCAACGGTGTGGGCGGCCCGGCAAACAACGTCGGCGAAATCGGTTGAAAGAAGGGGGCTACGAGCCGTGGTGGTGCAAGGAGATAGAAGCAGTCGTCCCAGATATTTGCAGGTTGCAGAGCGCGCTGTCGCTCCACAAGGAGCATCACCGCCGAAAAACCGAGTCCGCCCCACAACAGGGCCAGCGGCAGCGAGGCGGCTTGTGCCTCGGGCGAAATCCACCACCACCGCGCCATCGGGAGTAAGAGCCACAATACAACCACGAAGAGGCAGCGCAGCACGAGCTGTGTACGCAGGCGTGCCAGCGCAGCGACTCCAACCGCGAACGCCATCAGCGGCCACGCCCAGTGTGCAAGCAGCAACCACGCGACACTGAGACTCCACATAAGCCAAAGATACTTGGCTGACGCGGGTCGAAGGCATGCCAACGCGGCCAACGGCACGAGCGACACCAGGACCCAGGGGAACAGCGCCGCGCCCGATAACGGACTCCAGTAACCATGCCAACGCACGGCAAGCCACACGGCGGTGGCGAGCACTGCCGCAGTGGCGCTACTTCGCAGGATTGACACGACGGGTGCGGGCGCGTGTGGCGTAAGGGGCCGCATCATGAACGAGGCGGTACAGGTGCCCGACGTGCCAGATACTGAACAATGCGGTCGATGCTGCCGAAGTTCTCGGGGATGAAGTCGATCGGCTCGACCACAAGATCGAGGGCATCTTCTAAGTCGGCCACCAAATCCAAGATGCTCAGGGAATCCACGACATCCCAGATGCGCGCCGTGGGGGGCAGCGTATCGATCTTCTGCGCCAGATGCGGTGATGTGCGCTTGAGCAACGCGCGCACAAGCAGGGCCGGATCACCAGCAGCGCTGCTCATCCATGGCTCCGCAGCCGTCCCCCAGCACCGAGAAGCGGGTGTTTCAACGTGGGGGGCGCCTCGGGATTGAGCAGATTGGGAAGCGTACCCACCACGCCTGCCACAACGTTGGCCAAAGCGACCGGCAACAACTCCTCGATCACGACGGCGCCATCTGGGGCGGAGCCAAAGCGAAACACCGAGTCGCGGGTGGGATACAAGCTCACCTCGCGCACCAGCCACTGCTCATCTAAGTAGTCAAAACGAGAGATAACGTGCTGGCGATCGGCCACGATCTCACGTGCCAGAGGATGCCAGCGTTTCTTCAAACCGTGGCTGTCTCCCTGTCGCTCCAAGACACCCAAGCGGGTGAGCGCATGAATGGAAGCTTCCCAACTCTCGTCGGTGGGCGCCCGCACCTGCTTGCTCTCCGGTTCGTCAAAGTAGGCCAACACCTCTTCCAGCGACATCGGATTCGTGGCGTCATCGGAGGGGGCGGGCTTGGCGCGCAAATCCCGAGCAAAAACGGCGAAGACCAGGTAGTCGCCGGGTGACATTCGCACCGACAATGGTTCCTTGGCTTTGCTTGGCTTGAAGCTCTGTGCCAACTCAGCGGCCAGGGCGGCCTCGCCACGCGCCGGACCAAACTGGTGCTCGTGGCCGATACGCCGATACTCTACCATCGTGGTGCCAGCGGCATAGAAGCTGCGGTTCTGCTCGCCCGCACTTCGGAAGGTCACGCGCGCGTGACACTCGGAGACCGGCGTCAGGCGATCGAGCAATGGTTGGCTCGCGCCACTGCGTTGAGGGTTCAGGTAACCGCGCTCGGCAAGCGATGCGAACACCACTTCGACAGCCTCGGGCTCACGTTCGTCGTCTTCGAGATACCGCAGTGGCGACTCGGCGTTGGGGAACAGGTCACAGGTGAGGCGCAAGAACGCCAGATCATCGTCGCTTAAGGTGAGGCAATCGGCAATCCGGCTCATGATTGCCTCAGTCCTTACCAAACGGGTCGCGGCTGAGCGCGTCGTCGAGCGTTTCGGCCAACATCGCGTAGTTTTGTAGTGGCTTGCCAAACTCTCCGCGCAACGCTTGGCTGGGTTTCGCCATCGGTTCCATGCGCGTGGAGCCATCGATGGTGCGAGCAATCAACTCGGCGATGACCGCTTGCGGCGAAATCTCGCGCAATGCATCGGCGACGACCTCACCCTGTCCGCCGACCCGCACGCCGGTGCGCACCACCTCGGTCAGATGGACCGGTGTCTCGGCATCGGCGCCGAACAGATCGCCTCCCACCGACAAAAGATGGTGGCGCTTGCCCCAATCGGTTTGCAGCTTGTGGTGATGATTCAGGATGCGATCGATCTCTTCATCCAACCGCGGATCGCCCAATTTGCCGGCCACCTGTTGCAAGAGCGCCGCTTTGCGCGAGGTCATCGTATGCCGCAGCTTCAACGACGACAGCTGCTCTCGTTTACGTTTTAGCTCATTGGCAGCTTTGTCGCGCGCGCTCTTGGTGAAGCGTTCGTTGGCGAGCTTCTCCAAAAGCGCGCGGGCCCCGGCCATTTCGCGCTCAATCTCAGAGAGCGTCGTGGCTGTTTGTGCCGATAGTTGCGCCACCAGTTGCCGAGCCGCGGCCGGGTTCTCGCGAGCCAGCCGCAGCACGTCGGTGGAGGCTGAGCGTTCGCCCGCCAAGGCGGTGGGGCGCGTCAGCGGTCCTGGGGACTTTGGGGCAATGGCCTTTTCAAATTGATCGCGCGGAGGCGTGGGGGCTAACTTGCCGGTGTCTTTGGCGACCTCCTTCGGAGAGGTTGAGCTCTCCGGGGTGGCGGCCGCATCACGCACGGTCGGCGGCACACCTGAGCCTGGAGGTTGTCCTATACGTCCGCCGCCAATCATGGCCTGCATACCTAACAAGCCTTTCGCATAGCTGCAATCGCTGCGCGCTTCGGCCCGCTACTTTGTGACTGCACTACTGACAGCCCCCCACCTTGGAGGTTAAGGTGTCGCCATGGCCGACGGCGGCACTGGCGAAAAAAGCGAAGAACCTACCCCGGAGCGGCTACGCAAGCTCCGGAAGGAAGGCAACGTCCCGAAGAGTCAGGACGTCAACCACGCGGTCAGCTTCCTCGTGGTGTTCGCGGTGTTAGGCGGCACGATGAGCATGGCTGGCGAAGAAATGATGGGCTTTCTGCGCTCGTCGTTCTCGCTGGTAGGCCAAATGGACGCCCGCGGCGACGAAATCTACTACCAGATCCTGATGCAGTCGCTTATCACCATGGCTAAGCTCTGCGCTCCTTCGTTGGGTGTCGCGTTCGTGGTGGGCATCGTGCTGAACGTTTCGCAGGTGGGCTTCATGTTTACCATGAAGCCGATCACGCCAGATCTGAACAAGGTCAACCCGGTCAACGGCTTCAAGAACCTGATCAATAAAAAGAAGCTCGTCGAGCTCCTGAAGACGATGTTCAAGTTCGGCGTGATTGGCTACCTGTCGTACCACGCAGTTCAGGACGCCATGCGCGATGTGGTGCTGATGATGCGCAGCGACCTGTGGGTCGGCATGTCGATCATCAGCGGCATCATCTGGGACTTTACCGTGAAGATCGGTGGCGTGTTTGTGGTTATTGCCGCCGCCGACGCGTTTTACCAACACAAGCGCTATTTAAAAGACAACATGATGTCGAAGTACGACGTCAAACAGGAATACAAACAGTCAGAAGGTGACCCGCACCACAAATCGCAACGTCGACAGATGCACCAGGAGATCTTGAACTCCGCGGCCCCAGCGGCCGTCAAGAACGCGGATGTTGTTGTGCGCAATCCCGATCACATCGCCATCGCCCTGAAGTACGACAAAGAGAAAGGCACCAGCGCCGCCCCTACGGTCATCGCCAAAGGCACGCGGTTGTGGGCCGAGAAGATCCTCGATGCCGCGCGCGAAGCTGGCATCCCCGTGGTGCGCAACGTGCCGCTCGCCCAGGCCTTAAACAAACTAGAGGTGGGCGACGAAATTCCTGAAGAGCTGTACGAGGCCGTCGCCGAAGTATTGAGCTTTGTGTTTAAGCTATCCGAAGAACAGAAGCGCAAAGATGGCCATCGCTTACCCGCTAAAGCTGACACGGGCGCTGGCCCCCAAAAGCCTGACTCCGCCGCAGGTAAGGGCTTCGCCCCAAAGAAAGGCTGAGCATGCCTCGTTATGCGTGGTTGACTCTCCTCTGGATGCTGGCGCTGACGGCCATGCCTCGCGGGCTGCGGGCACAAAGTACCGGCATGGGTGTCGAGGTGAATCAAAGCCGGCCCAAGCGTCCGCTCGTCGTCTTACCGAATCAGGTGGATTTGTTTGTCGGCGTCGCAAGTACCCTTGTGCGCGTGGAGCCTGATGACACCTTGGACGTGGGCGCGCAAACTGCCGTGCCGATTGGCGTTGATGTCGGTGTGGGCAATCACGTGGAGGTGGGCGGTTTGCTCAACCTCGCGTTGCATCCCGAGGTGCAATCTACGCTCACGTTGCGTACTCGCATTGACTTGGGGCTCAAGAACCGCGCGTTGGCGCTGGGACTTATCACCACGCTGCCGTTGGGCTCGTTGAGCTGGCGTTTGGGGCCCGAAAAGGTCGTGCCGTTGGCACTGGAGCTGCCAGCGTTTCGCTTGGAGGGCAGTGAGGCGGCGCTACAAGGGGTGCTGCGTTGGCAGTACCAACTCCAAGAGGGTCCCGATAGCCATGGCGTCGAAGCCGCTATCGCAGGCATTGTGCGCATCCATCAGCAGGCGTTTGCTGCTTTTGATTTAAGTATCAGTGGCCCCGATTATGATTTTGGTGGTGCCCCCATCCACACCGGTGCTGCCTTGGGCTATCGCTTTACCGACGCCTTTGTCGGCAAGCTCGTGGCTCAAAATGCTGATTTGGTTGAGTTTTCTCCGTGGCAGTTCATGGTGCTTATTGTCAACAGCTCAGGTGGGAGCTCGACCCACACCAGTGAATGGGATTAGCACTAGCCACTCACGCCCTCGCCCGGGTAAGGTGAAACATGGCCAATAACTTCCTGAGCTTCAATCGTTTTACGGCCATGCCGCCCATCATCGCGCGGTTTGGTTGGACCGAAGAAGAGGCCGCCGCGACGCGCGGCAAACCCGAAGGCGATCCGTGGCTGTCACCGATGGCCAAGCCCGCTGTGGCCGAAACGCGGTTGGCGTTGGCGCGCACCGGCTCCGATCGCATCCGTTTGCAGCAGCCGACCACCCCCGAAGCCAACCCGTACGATGGCCCCAAGCCGACCTTGGTGTTGTCCCGCAACGCGGTAAAAAAGCTGTCGGGCAACGTGATTGGTGAGCTCGGGAAACTCGTACAAGGAGGCGCAGTGGCCGACAAGACGCTGCAGTCCCTGATGCTCGACTCGATGCGTCGGGTGCATGGTCTCAAAGAGTACATGGAGCATCTGAACCAAATGACCGAAATGGTCTACGTGCGCTCGCTCGCTGCCAGCAAGGGCTAGCGCGTTTTTCCGCGCACAAGCTTGACCCCCCTCAAAGCTTCAGGCACGGTTTGTTCCGAAGCACATGGCCGAAGACAAGCACATCGAAGGTGATCAGCTGCAACGCCGCCTGTTGCAGTTGGTGGCGCAGTGGTCGGAAGGCAAGGTTTCGCTCAAGCAGATCGTCGGCCTCTCCGAAGAGGAGCTGTACGCGATCGCAGCGCAGGGTTATTTCCTGTTCTTGCAAGGCAAAACCGAACCGGCCCGCGTGGTGTTCGAAGGCCTCGTGGCCGTCGACCCCAAGAATGCCTATTACTACCGCGCGCTGGGCGCGATTTACTGGCGCTTGAAAGAAGCCCAGAAGGCGCTCAAGCAGTTTACCTACGCCATCCGCGTCTCCCCACGCGAAATCTCAAGCTACGTCAATCGCGCCGAAGTCTACGTGGCCCAACAGCAGTTCGAGCCGGCCCGCCAAGATCTTACCCAAGCCCTGCGCTTAAGTGGCCCGAACGACGCCGCACTCGAAAACAAAGCCCGCGCCATGCTCCGGATGCTGCCATAATTCGCCATTGTTTCTAAACAGTTACAGATATTTCACCAGAACGATCGGCGATCCAGGCAACGATCTAGGAACGCTCTACGATAACCCAAGAAGCACAACCGAAGAGCGCTAAAGGGGCGTTGTTTAGCCACTTGCACGCTTGAGGCTGTGCAGTAAGATGAACCGGCCACTCACGGCCCTATAGAGGAGAGATTCAAATGACGAACACTTTGGACGCAGTCAGCTTGGGTAGCGTGGATTTCAGCTCCCTCATCGACCCCGCGGCGATGGAGGCCATCTCGCAGAGCGCCTTTGGCAATCCGAACAGCATCGGCCGCACGTTGGAGCGGGCCAAGACCAGCGCGGCGCTGCAGATCTCGGACGACATGGCCAAGAAGCTCGATGCGGTCGCCAAGAAGCAAAAAACCACCGGCAGCGAAGGTCCGGTCACCCAACCCCCAGGCGCCGCCAAAGTACAGTCCACCGCCACGGCGGATGCCAAGTTCTATCGCGATGGCGTCGAGCTCGGTCGCGTGCACGTGCTCGACAGCGAAGGCGTGCCGGTCACGAAGAACATGAGCGTGTCCGAGTTTAGCAAGTGGGTCGATGAGATGCGCGCCGTTGACCCGAAGGGCGCCGACGAATTCATCGCCACCAACAAATTGAAAAAAGCCGAGGATGGCAGCTGGGTGCAAATCGCCCCTGGCGCGGCTGCTGCGCTTAACCAAGTGTTGCCCGGCAAGGCAGCCGACAACAGCATCGGCTCGAAAGTCGTGAGCGGCCTGCAGAAAAACACTTGGATGTTGCCGGTTGCCGGCTTTGCGACAGGCGGTATCGGCGGCTTGGTCATGGGCTTGATGGGGGCGAAAGCGTTGAAAGCCACAGCCGGCACCAACGCACTGGCGCCAGGCCTCACCGGCATGAGCGCGGCCTACTCAACGAATCAGCTTGGCACCTTTGGCACTATCGCTTCAGCACTGGGTGTGGTCACCGGCAACGACGGCATGGCCTACCAAATGAAGAAGCAGCTCACGAGCCTTGCGCAAGAGAGCAAGATGGATTCGCTCATCTCGATGTGCAACAACCCGGGCATGCCGATTGAGGACCTCATCGCCATGTTCATGGCGCAGATGTCGGATACCTACGAGCAGAAGCTGCGCCAAAAGATGGAAGAAACGGCCCGCGCCGAGAAGCGCGAGCAAGAGCGCACCCGCGAAAAAGACGCGGGTGACATGAAGGCTGGGCTGGTCTCCTCGATTGGTTCGCTCGCGGCCATCGTCCCTGGTTGGGGCACGGCGATTGCGGCCGGCTCGCAAGCGGTGAGCAGCTTCATGCGCCAGAGCACGGACGCCAAGCTTGCCATCGCGGACGCGGCGGGCGGCTACACCAAGTCCAGCACCATCTTGATGCAGGAGATTCAGATCTTGATGAACAAGTGGAAGCAAACCACCGAGTTGCTCTCCAACCTGTCCAAGAGCCTGCACGACATGGCGATGACCCCGATCCGCAACTTGCGGTAATCGATAGCCATCAGCGACGAATAGACGGCGGGTTGGCCTCAGGCCTTCCCGCCGTTTTGTTTTGTACGCTCCCAAGATGTGCGGTAGGTACAACAGGCGCTTGCTAAGCGTGAGGAGAGAGTCATGGCCGACCCCAAGAAGCCCGGTATCGCTATGTCGGTGGAAGAAGCCCTAAAGAAGCTGGACATTGCCCAGATGCAGCGCAAAATCGACAAGGGCGAAGTCACCATCCCACGCGAAAAACCTGCAGAAATCGAAGAGCTCTACACCTTCAAGAACATCGACAAGTTCTTGATGGGGGAGATCACCTGGGCGCAGCTGCAAGGCATCACGATGGAAGAAGCCTATGCCATCGCCGAATTTGGCTATGGACTCTACAAAGAAGGTAAATTCCATGACGCCCTCAAGATTTTCGAAGGGCTCGTGCTCTGCAACCCGTATGACTCCTACTTCCACAACATGCTCGGCGCCGTGTACCAACAACTCGACATGCGCGATGAAGCGCTGGAGTCCTACACCCACGCCATCGACTTCGATCACGCGAACCTCCCGGCATGGGTCAACCGTGCCGAGCTGCTCCTTAGCAATGGCGATTTTGAACGAGCACTGGATGACCTGAACGAAGCCGTTCGCCTCGACCAAGAGGGCAAGAACCCCGCAAGCCTCCGGGCCCGCGCCCTGGCCATTGCCACCACCAACGCCTTAAAGGCACTGCAGAAGGTCATGGCCGGCGCCGACCGTGGCGTCGAAAGCGCTAAAACCAGCAAAATTGCCCCCACCCCCAAACCCATGGGCAAAACCCCCTCCAAGTCGGCGAGCAAATCGAAGCCCAAACCGATGGCGAAAACTGACAGTAAATCCTCGAAATCGCCGAAGAAATCGAAATAGCTCGAACCCCCATGCGCGGCTGCCGACTCACCGCTGGGGCCTTGCTCGTAAGTGTTGCTTGCACCGCAGCTCCGTCTGCTGTCCCTGCCCCACGCTTCCCGCCGACCCCCATGGCGCTCGAAGGGCCGCACAGCCGCGTCGCAGGTGATGCCTTGCGCGGCACCGAGGTGCTGCAGGCCTTCAGCCGTGCTTGCAAGAACAACGATGGCGAGGCGTGCCGAGTGCTGGGCTTGATGCACCGTTTAGGCTTTGCCGACGCCTCAGACCTGAGCTTCTCGGCACAAATGTTGGTGCGCGCCTGCACGCTCGAAGATGCGCGCGGCTGCAATGAGGCGGGCGCGGCCCACGTGGCCGGGCGTGGTATCAAGCAGGACGCAGGTGCCGCAAAAGCGATGTTCGACGCGGC
>JAKLEG010000117.1 GCA_022703175.1 Myxococcota bacterium
CGAGAAGGGCGCGATTATGGCGCCCACCCAAACCACCAACGCCGACGCCAAGTTGCCCAATCGGCAAATGGCGTGGCTGAACACCATTGCCGAGGATGTGCGCTGCAGTTGGAGCGTGCCGCCTGCGCAAGCCACGCTGGGGCTTACCTGGAAAACCATCCCTGTGCTGCCGGGCGGATTACCGCCGGGCACCACCTCTGCAGACATCCAAATCGACAACACTGTCACTGCCGTCAGCGGCAACACCGCGCAGATCTCTGTGGCCTTCAGCGTCAAGCTACTTTTGGAGCGGCTGGACATAACTGAGAACGGCCGCGGCATGGGCGCGCTCACCATCACCTTGGATCACGAGCGCGGCATCACCGCCGTCAAACGTCAGGCGCGCATCGAAATCCAACGTCACGGTAAACAGTCGCAGCTCATTCGTTCGGCTATGGAAATGGCGCGGCTGTAGCGCATGGGCCTCGGAACGACGGCGAACCCCCGAGTATTCTAAGGGTTTTCCTTGCGACCCTAGGCCCCAAAGCGCACAGTGTCAGTGCACGGGCGGTTGGCGCCAGCGCCTTCGGGTGCAGCAAGGCTTATGGCATGCCCGGCTACCAGGTTAAAACTGAGCGAATTCAGATTCACGGCGTGGCCGACCTGACCATCCGCTCGCTGCTCGATCACCAGCAATTCGCCGATCCGTTGGGTCTGGCAGCGGCGGTAGGCATTTCGTCGGCGCAGTGGCCGTTATTCGGTTTGCTGTGGCCCTCGGGTTTGCATCTGGCGTGTACGATGGCGTTGCGCCCGGTGCGCCGTGAGGAACGCATACTCGAAGTGGGGTGTGGCCTGGCGTTGGCGAGTCTCGTGGGGCATCGCCGCGGGGCACTCTGTAGCGCCAGCGACATTCATCCTTTGGCCGCAGAATTCTTGTTGGAAAACCTACGGTTAAACGCTCTGCCGGCGATGCCGTTTCGCACCGGTGGCTGGGCCGACGACGAGTTGCCTGAGGCCGAGGGTGGCTCGGCCCCGTATGACCTGATCATGGGCAGTGACGTCCTGTATGAGCGGGATGAAGCGGGCGTGTTGCCGCAATTCATTGCTCGACATGCCACGGTCGATGGCGAGGTACTCATCGTCGACCCGAATCGCGGCAACCGCAGCGCCTTCAGTCGGCGCATGGCGGCGTTGGGCTACACCTTGCAGCAGACCGTGATTCGCGATCCACAAGGCCCAGGTGGCCCGTACAGCGGCCGGCTCTTGCATTACTCAATCGTCGCGCCAAACGGAGGCTGAGCCTAAACTTGCAAACGCAGAGCAAACACGGCAAAGGCGGGAGCTACGCGCTCTTCTTGGCGTCGAAAATCAGCTCAGGCGTGTGGTCGCCCTTGATGACTGATTCGGTGATGCGGCAGGTCTTGATGCCGTCCAGGTAGGGCACTTCGTACATGATGTCGAGCATGGCGTTTTCGAGGATGCTCCGGAGTCCACGCGCGCCGCTCTTGCCGGCGATCGCTTGCTTGGCCACTGCGCGAATCGCGGCCTCTTCAAACTCTAATGTCACATGCTCCAGCGCGAACATCTTTTGGTACTGCTTGACCAGAGCATTTTTGGGCTCGACCAAAATGCGCCGCAGATCGGCTTCTTCGAGGTCATCGATGGTCGCGATGATCGGCAGCCGGCCTACGAACTCAGGGATCATGCCAAACTTGATCAGGTCGTCGGGTTCCAGGTGACGCAGTAACTCGCCTACACGGCGCTCTTCGCGTTTTTGGATGTCGGCAGCAAAGCCCAAGCCATGCCGGCCGATGCGGCGTTGAATCGCTTGGTGGATGCCGTTGAAGCTGCCACCGCAGATGAACAGGATGTTGGTGGTGTCGACCGGAATCGTTTCGGCTTGGCCGTACTTGCGGGAGCCGCGCGGTGCGACGTTGGCGCGCGTGCCCTCGATGATCTTGAGCAAGCCCTGCTGTACGCCCTCGCCGCCGACATCGCGGGTGGCCGAGGGGACTTCGCTCTTGCGCGAGATCTTGTCGATTTCGTCGACGTAAACAATGCCGCGCTGCGCCCGCTCGACGTCGTTGTCGGCAGCTACGAGCAGGTTGGCCACGATGTTTTCGACGTCTTCACCCACGTAACCGGCTTCGGTGAGGGTGGTGGCATCGGCCATCGTGAAGGGCACATCCAGCATGCGGGCCAAGGTTTGCGCGAGCAGCGTCTTGCCGGCGCCCGTGGGACCCACCAGCAGCACATTCGACTTGGAGATTTCGATGCCGTCGTCTTCGCCTTGGGCACGCTTCTCGATGCGCTTGTAGTGGTTGTACACCGCGACCGCGAGCACCTTTTTAGCTTGGCCTTGGCCCACCACGTATTGGTCGAGGAAGGTGACGATCTCGTGCGGGGTTGGGACCTTCTTAGGCCCCTTGGCCGAGGTCTCGCGCTCGTTTTCTTCGTCGATGATGTCAGTGCACAGCTTGATGCACTCGTCGCAGATATAAACGGTCGGTCCAGCGATGAGCTTTTTCACCTCACGTTGGCTCTTGCCGCAAAACGAGCAGGTGAGCTGACCGATTTGTAAATCTTTTCGGGCCACGCGTGTTTCCTTCGAGCAATCCTTCTTGAGCTTATCAGACCGGCATCGACCTAACCAAAGAAAATGCTAACCATCGTTGCGTTCTCTGTCACGCCAGATCGGGCCGGGCGCGCCCCAGGTATGCTTTGCTCGCCCCCAAACGTGGCCAACTCTCCGTCATGCACCCAAAAAGGCCAACATTTCCCGCACGAACAGCTGCGGCACCTCGACGTTGGGTGAGTGACCGCAGCCGGGCAGGTACTTCAAGACGCAATGGGGAATGCGTGAGGCGGTGCGTTCGCTGCCTGCTTTGGGCACCAAGTCGTCTTCGGCACCATGCAGAAACAACGTCGGCACACAGATTTGATGCACACGGTCCAGCCAATTGGCTTCGTGCATCGTCACCGGTTGCTCCAGGAACACCTGCGGTGAGGCCGTGGCCGCCGCCGCTACCAGGCGTTGCAGCAGCGATTCATCTTGACAGTGGGGCATGGCGGCACGGATGGCGCGCTCTAGCACGGCCGGCTCCTTCTGCATCCGCACAGCCAACGCGATACCGCGATCGCGTACCAGCGGCAGGCCGTCGGCGGCAATCGAATCCAAGAGCACCAGGCGCTCCACGCCCTCAGGGTGGTTGAGGGTGTACAGTTGTGCCACGCCTCCCCCCATGGAGTGGCCAATTAGCGTAAAGCGGCCTAGTCGACGCGCCGTCACGAACGTATGCACCACCTGAGCCAGGTAATCGATGGTGTGGCGGTGCCCGGTTTCAGGAGTGTTGCCGCTGCCCGGCAGGTCCAGCGCGATGCTCGTAAACGCGCTCGGGAGGGCCGCCATGACTGCTTCCCACCACTGGGTGTTGGCTAGATTTCCGTGAATAAACAGTAGGTTACGGTGTCCGTCGCCGTGTTGTACAAAGTGCAGGCGGGTGCCGTCGGGTAGGTTTTGGTAGGGCATCGGCGGGTTGTGCCCGCGTCTGTTGCGATGCACAAGTCGCAGTGCGTTATGTCGCCGCTTGCCCGGTGCGTCGCTATGTGGGCATTGGCGTCCGAGGGGGGGGCGCGGCGCCTATCGACGATGGCGGTGCTGGTTGTTGGCGCTGACTTTTTGGGCCAAGGGTGATTAGCTGCCGGGATTGGGTGATGCAGAGGGCCGTCGCCGGAGGTGGCGCGTGGGTGTGCCATATCGTTGGGTCGTAGGCGTGGTGCTGGGCTTGGTGATCGTGCTTGTGGGCGCGGCTTTGGCGTTGGGGTGGCATGCTTTCGGCCAGTTGCCGTCGGGGCCGCGTCTGATGCGCGTGGAGGCGTCACCCAACTATCGGGCCGGACGGTTCCAGAATCTGCTACCGGTGCGAGGCTATGGCCTGACCGATTTGTGGCAGATGCTGCGCGACTATCGGGGTGGCCAGCTGCGCGTACCGAGCGTGCCGCTACCCATGGAGTTGCGCACCCGGGCCGATTATAGCCAACCTCCCGCCTCCGGGTTGCGGGTCACGTGGCTGGGGCATTCCACGGCGCTCCTGGAGTTGGACGGAGTCACGGTCCTTGTGGATCCGCTGTTCAGCGAGCGGCTATCGCCCTGGAGTTTTGCCGGGCCTCGCCGTTTCTTTCCGTCGCCGCTGCCGTTGGCCGAGTTGCCGCCGCTTTCGGCAGTGATCATCACCCATGACCACTACGACCACTTGGATCGCGCCAGCGTCTTGGCTTTGGCCTCGCGCACCGAGCGTTTTGTCACGCCACTCGGGGTGGGGGCGCACCTCGAATACTGGGGCATCCCCCCTGCGCAGATCGTGGAATTGGATTGGTGGCAAGAGGTCAGTCTCGACCCCTCGTTGCGTCTGGTGGCCTGCCCGGCACGGCATTTCTCTGGCCGGATGTTGTTGGGCGACCGCACCTTGTGGGCGAGCTTTGCACTTGTGGGGGCGAGCCATCGTGTCTTCATCAGCGGCGATACCGGCTTGATGCCGCAGTTTGCCGAGGTTGGGGAGCGGTTTGGGCCGTTCGATTTAACGCTCATCAAGATTGGCGCCTACGGCCGCGGCTGGCCTGACATCCATGTCAATCCAGAGCAAGCTGTGCAGTTACATCAATCGGTGCGTGGGCGGGTGTTGTTGCCGGTGCATTGGGGGACGGTGAATCTGTCGTACCACGGTTGGACGGAGCCGGCCGAACGCGTGCTGGTTGCGGCGCAACAGCAAGGCGTGGCGTTGGTGATGCCGCGACCCGGCGCCCTGGTGGAGCTGCCACAAGGCGATCTACCTACGCCCGAACGCTACTGGCCTGAGGTCTCTTGGGAGCGGCCGTAGGTTAGGGGGCTAACATCACGTAGCCGCCTGGCGGAATCGCCACCTCGACCCAACCGTCGTTGTTGGTGTAGCGCTCGCCGGTGTGACCCGTGTAGTCGTTCAAGCGGGTGTTGCGCCACGAGGTGGCGACCCATTGGTTGACCCAGTCGCCGCTTTGGTTGAGGGCCGCCAACAGGTTTCCTTGGCGTTCGAAGATGAAGACGTCATGGCTCTTGTAGCGGTTCAGGTAACTTCCGAACGCTTTGTGGCGATGGATCCAGACCAAATTCTTTAAGGCGTCATCGTTGAGCGCGCTGTCGCTGTACAACGGGTAGCCGACATAGGCCGATAAGAAAGCGTACGCGAGCAGCCGATTGGGTGGCGCCCCCACGTCGTGATTTTCGACGAACGTCAGCGCTTGGGAACCGTTGCGCGCGGCAAAACCGGCGCCGTCCAGCGCGGCCAAGTCGCCACCGAACTGGAAGCTGTTGCGAATGGCGTCGTAGAGGTTGTAGTCGGTGACCGCCATGCCAGCGTTGGCGTACTGTTGTAGCTCGTCCAGGTTGGCGCTGTAGACCTCGCCGAAGTTGAACTTGCCCCAGCTGTTCACGTTGTTCACGATATGGTCGCGCCAGAACCACAACGGCACGTGTTTGGCCGCATCCCAACGGAAGCCATCGAAACCCAGGTCGCTGCTCTTGACCACAAAGTTATACAGCTCACTGCGGACATAGCCGGATTCCTGGGCCAAGTCGTTCAAGCCAAACAGGTCGCAATTCTCGCGGTTCTCCCAGTTGTTCCAGTCGCTGATGCCGCCGTTGTGGTGAAAGTCGTTCCAACCAAAGCGCGGGTAGCCGTAGTCCGACTTGGGGCACATGTGGTTCAGCACCATGTCGGCATACACCTGCATACCGTAGTAGTGCGCGGTGCCCAGAAGCCAATAAAGATCGGAGTCGGAGCCAAAGCCGCTGTTGAAATTGGTGTAGTCGTAGGGATCGTAGCCTTCACCGTAGGCGCCTGCGCACGAGGCGCTATGGGGTGACAACTGCAATGCGGTGAAGCCAGCGTCGCGTAAGCGACCCATGTTGCTCATCACGTCGGCCCAGCGCCAATTGTGCAGCAACACCACCGCCCCGGAGAGGTCCCGGTTAGACTCCTGGATGTTGGGTGCGGCATTCGGTTCGGTGTCGAGCGCAGCCATCGAATCGGCGCCACACGCCACGGCAACCAAGGTCAACAGCAGCAATGAAAGCCTTGCGAATGCGCGCATGTCGAACTCCTTAGCCACGGCTGCACCGGGGGTGCAGCGATACTCTATTGCGAACGCCTGGAGCCTGAACCTTGGGCGCGCGGGCGTCAAGAGTTTGTGTGGTGACCCACAAAGCGAGTTTGGCCGCGATTTTAGCCATTTCACCGTGCTTGGCCCCTCACACGGCACGGGGGAGATTGCGCGAGGAGAGGCATCATGACTGGCGGTGGGCGCGGCGCGCCGATAGGTGACCCGCGGTTGGGGCGGTCGCACTCTTTACAGCCGCAACGGTTGTGGCCAATGTGCCGCCGTGGCGTCGAGTTTTCCTAGTCAGGCGTCAGCGCCGTCGGCAGCGACCACCGTCATGCGCGTGGGCGTTGGCACGCTATGGGGATTTGGCTTGGCCCTGGGGTTATTGCTGAGCGGTCGGGCCGAGGCCCAATCCGAGCCGCACGCTAAGTCGCTGCGGGTGATCGTCGTTGTGCCGCCTGGGGTCATGAGTGACAGCCAAACGACCCAACTGGAGAAGAGCTTGCAGCTGTATCTGCAAGATTTTGAGGTGCAGTTGCAGTGCGGTATGCCCTTGAGCGAGGTGCCCGACCTAGCCGCGCATCAGGCCGCCGCACAGGCGCTCCAAAGTGATGGGCAATTTGTCGTCTGGTTAGCCCGCACCGCGGGACGTTCGGGGGACCTCCTGCGCTTGTCGGTGCGTAGGTTGGAGGGCGCCAATGAAGAACTTGCCGAGTTTACGATGCGCCTGCCGGTTCACCTGCAACCGGCGTTCTATCGCCAGTTGGGCTTGAAATTGCGCAGTACGTTGTGGATCTCCACAGTTGCTGAGGCGGCTCCTACGTTCGTCGCAACGCCAGCCCAGCTTCCTGAGGCGGTGACGCAGCGACCCACGGTCGTACAGGCGGTGGCTGCACCCGTGGCGGATGATGCGTTTTGGCTCGCAGGAGCTTTAGGCTGGGGGCGGGTGGCCGCGCATCAGGCGGGCCGCGCTCAGGGGGGGGTGGGCTTTCAGGAGGGGGCGTTGAGTGTGGGAGTCTGGGCCAGTCGAACTCAGCCGGTGCGGGGATACTCCAGCACTGGCCGCGCTCGCGGCGTGGCAAACCAGGCGCTGCTAGGTGTCGAGTTTTTGGTGGTCGCAAGCAGCGAGGCAGAGCTTAGCCTGTGGTTGCGCACCGCTGCCGGGGTGGCCCTCTACCAGGTAACAGGTACGGCCTACGCTACGGGGCAGCGGCGCCACCGCCATCAGGTGCTCCCGGTCTTGAGCGGGGCGTTGGAGCTGCGGATTCTGGCCCCCTATGGCGTCGAGGTGGTCCTGGCTCCCACCTTGGATATGAGCATGATTAAACAGGAATTCCTCATTCAACGGCAGCGCGTGTTGGCGTCGGGCACGTGGTTGCCACAACTCGGTGTGGGCGTCCGGAGGGGTTTTTAGCCGGCATGCCTCAGCGCAACGACACATCCAGCAAACGCGCCGATCTCCGATTGGGGACGGCCATCGTGGCGCAAGCTCAGGCGGGCGATCGTGGGGCGCAGCGCCAGTTGCTAGAAGGGAGCTACGACTACGTGCGGCGATTGCTCTACCGAATGGTCGGCCGGTCCACGGAGTTGGACGACCTGCAGCAGACGGTTTTAATGAAGATCGCCCACAGCCTGTCGAGCTTTCGCGGTGATTCCGCGTTTTCCACGTGGGTAGGCGGCATCTGCGTCCACGTGGTGAAGGATCACCTGCGCGCCAAACGTCGGGCCCCCACGTTCGTCACTGAGGTCGCGCTGGCCCAGAGCCCCGCTGGCGTGGCCACCGTTCCTGATCCCGTCGACACCGCACACGACCGTCAGGCGCTCAGCCTCGTCACACGTGCGTTGGATAAGCTTTCTGCCAACCACCGCTTGGTCTTCGTGCTGTGCCATGTCTTGGGTCATTCCATCGAAGAAGCCGCCACGATGACGCACAGCGCTTGTTCGACCACGCGCATGCGGCTGTACTACGCACGCAAGGCTTTCGCGCGTGCCGTCGACAGCGACGATGAGCTGCAAGCACAGGCCGCAAGCCGTGCCTCGGAGACGCCATGAGCCCCTCTTGTCCGCGGCGTAGGCAATTAGCGACAGTGCTGGCCTCCACCGGTGGCACGATGCCCGACGAGTTGGCGGCGCATCTGCGCCATTGCGCCAGCTGTGCCGCGTTGGCTGCACAACTGCAAGTCGGGCTGCGCTTGGCGGCGCTGCGAGAACCCTCAGCCGTGTCGACGGCGGTGCGGGAGGCACAGGTGTCTGAAGCGTTGCGGGGACTGCCTGCGATGCCAGCGCGTCCGGCCTATGCCACTTCCGGCTGGCGCGTGGGGGCATGGGCTGGAGCCGTTGCGGTAGGGGTAGCGATTTCGTGGGGACTGTGGCTGCGAGCGCCGACCATGCACGTGCCTTCCGGGCCAGCGTTATTGGCCGGGCAGGCGCGCGTGGGGACTGCGGTGTTGCGTGTGGGCGATGCGGTGGTGTCCGAGGCGCTGCTCGAAACCACCACCCAGGACGGCGTCCGCGTGGCGTTTGCAGACCATTCTGAGCTTACGGCCAGTCCGAAGAGCCGCTTTCTGATCCGTCGCGGTACGACGCCGCAGGTGCGACTTGTGGCTGGCGTTCTGGCGCTTGTCGTCACCAAACAGCGGCCCGAGGCGCCGTTGATCATCGATACTGATGAGGCCGAAGTGAGAGTGGTGGGGACCCAATTCAGCGTCGAACGCCGCGAGGATGCCAATGTGAGTCGCACCGTGGTGGTGGTCCGAGAGGGGCGGGTGTTGGTGACCTCGCATTTGGATGGGACCCGCACATCGGTTGGCGCGGGCGAGAGCACGACGATTGAGCACCGTGAAGCCGAGGCGGTGGGCGCCGATGCTATGGAGAACGCGGGCCGCGCGGAAGCAGAGCCTCGGCTCAAGCGCAGCGAGAGTTCGCCTGCTGTCATTCGTTCACGCATTCAAGGTGGACAGATCCAGGAAGCACGGCGTCTTTTGAAAAGTGCTCGTGCCGTGCTCGGGATGGATCGCCACGAACGTGCCGAGCTCGCCGTGGTGGAGGCCGAGTTGGCGTTGGCCGAGCGTCATGTGGAGCTCGGCATCGCGCGTTATCTTGCGGTGGTTGCGAGTTTTCCAAAGACGCCTCAGGCTGAGGAATCGTTGTTTGCCGCGGCGCAGCTGTCGGTAGAACAGCAGGATGATCCGGGGCGTGCCGCGCACCTGTTGAACCAATACTGTCAGAGCTACCCCAAAGGTCGTTTCTCCGACCAGGCCCAGCGCCTGCTCGCGGCGTTGCGAAAGGTCGCAAAGTGAAAGGCCGCAGCTTCGCGTTGGGTGCCCTGTTGTTGAGCTCGTGTCTCGCACGCTCAACGGAGTTGTTCCCGGGCCTGAGTGTAGGTGATGTGACTGTGCACGGTGACACCAACGCTTCAGACGGCGTGAACGCCACCGATGCGGGGGACCCCGAAGGCCCGCCGTGTATCACTGATAGACGTTGTGGTGCGAGTTGCGAGGATTGCACCCGTCGACTGTGGGTTTGCAATGCCGAGGCCACCACCTGCGAGCCTCGCACCGACTGCAGTGGCGTCGCCGACGGCACGCCTTGTCGCGTGGAAACAGTCCCCGACCGTGACTACGACTTGTGTATCGGCGGCAGCTGCGTGTCGCCGGGTTGTGGCGACGTCTCCTGCAACGACACGACTCTCCTGTTTCCCTGGCCCGACAGCGGTCAACGACGCTGCTTCGACAACGCCAGCGAAATTATGTGCCCCGGGACCATCCCGTGTGGAACTGAGAGCTTTTGCGGCCAGGATGCCCAGTATGGTTGGGATGCCAGCCACGTGGCGAGCGAGCGTTACGTCGTGACGGAACCCGTGGCCGGTGAGGCCCTGGTGCTCGACCAGGTCACCGGGCTCATGTGGCTGCGATGTCCAGCCGGGAAGCACGGACTTGCCTGCGATGAAGGGGCCGAGCTTTCCGCCACTTGGGATGCGTCGCTGGTCTTGTGCGACGGTTGGGTGTGGGCCGGATTGGGGGATTGGCGCCTGCCGAGTGCCCAAGAATGGCTCAGCGTTTTGGCTATCGAGGCGGCGCCGCAGGCGCTCGATGCCTCGGCGTTTCCCGCGTCGCAGGCTACCAGCTTTTTCACCTCGACCACCTGGACGACCAACCCGGCCTTGGCAGGCATCGTAGAGCTCGGAGGCTGGGGCGTGACCAACAGCGGAAAAGAGAATGCTTATGGTGTCCGTTGCGTGCGTGCGACCGATCCTTCACGGGTAGCGCTCACACCCCGGTTTGTCCGTACCAGCGACAGCGCGGCGGTGGTTAGCGATGCCGCGACCCACTTGCTGTGGCAAGGGTGTCCTTTGGGGCTTTCGGGTAGCGACTGTTCACAAGGTAGCGCACTGAAAACCTCGTGGCCGGGTGCGTTGCGGGCATGTCAGGATTCTAGCCTGGCAGGCCACAGCGATTGGCGCTTGGCGGGCGCTAAGGAGCTCGGGTCGCTGTTTATCTACGACCCGTCTTTGGGCAACATCGATACGGTCGCATTTCCTAATTGGACGCAGTATGCCTGGGCCGCGACGACCTTCGTGTCACAAGCTTACGCGGGCAATCTGACGCTGTCGTACACCATCAATCCCAATGAAGGCATGCTGGGGGGTCCTACAACGAAAACGTTGCTCTACGGCGCCTATTGCGTGCGCGACTTGCCGTAGCGCTCCTGACAGCAGTGGTGTTTGGCGCCGCCCACAAGGCCTGTCGCCCGCGCCTAAGAGCGTCGTGGTTGCAGATGTATTCGTTTGGGAGAGGCGAGGAGAGGGCGCCAGCGAACCCGGTGAGGCACCGGCTACTTAGTTGCTGCTGGCCTTCAGCGTGCTGTCAAGCCAACCAAACAGATCTGCTTGCTCGATGCGGTCGGCGAAACTGTTCTTCCAGCAGGACTCCGGGTTGGCCGCAGCCTGCGCCCGGAGGATGGGCACCATGGCCGGCACCGCCATCAAGTAATCCACGTGGCTGAGCGGCAACTCTTTGATTTCCAGCAACTTGGCGCCGTTCTTGAGCAGCCCAGCGGTGGCGGTGGCGCTTTCAATGAAAACCACGCCGTCCGAAGGGCCCGAGACTTCGCCCAACAACATTTCCGAGGTGAGCATCGCCTGTACTTCGCAGCTGTCGTAGGCGGCAAGCCAGGTGAACGTGCCCAAGAAGTTGGTGAGGCCGGCTTGGCCCAGGTCGATCAAGCTATCGAGCATGGCGCCGTAGGTGGTGTCGGTGGCCTCGGTGCCCGTGGGGATAATTGGGTGATTACCAATGGCGATCGCCACCTCGACGGACGGCGCCAGACCGAAGTTGTTGAGCTTGTCGATGAGCTTGCCGCCAGCGACGCGCGCGGACTCTAAGCCTCGCGAATAACTCATGAAGCCGTAGCCGCCGTAGTAGGTGGTGTACCAGTCTTGTTGAAGGGCGTAGGCGCCCAGCATCGCGTTGGCGCCGGGAAGCAGATAGGTGCTGGACCAATCATTCAACAGCTGGCGTTGGCCTGGGAAAGCATCGAAGCCGTCGTCGAAGAAGTCTTGGTCGGCGAGACTTTCGGCGAACCACCAAGCGGTGGTGGTGGAGGGATAGTAGGTCACCCATGACGACGGTGCGTTCATGCCATTGCCAAACGCCCACATGTAGTTGGCGGCGGTCCAGCGGTAGGTGGTGTCCACGCCTAAATTGGCGCCGCCCAGCTCAATGAAGCGCCGCACGTCGCCTGCGAAGCGGGTGCCATACTTGGTGTAGGCGGTGCCGCGCACGTCGCCGCCGGTTCCCCAGTTGCGGCCGGCTTGGTTGGACAAGTAGATGGACGTCGCGGTGGCGCCCTTGGAGTGGGCGATGATGTCGACTTGGGCTGCGCCAGTGACTTCGCGGATGCGGGCCACGGCGTTGGCGATTTGTTGTGCCTGCTGGTAGTTGTCGCCTTGGGAGTGCGCGAAGGTGAGGCTGAAACAGCTATAGCCGCGGTGGCGCAGATCGGAGATTGCGAGCACCGCTGAGCGCGAGGCGTTATCACCGGCTCCTGGGATGATCAGCACCGGCACTGGTTGGGTGGCCTGGTTCCAGGTGAGGCCGTAGTGCAACAGCGCAAAGTGCGAGTGTGGCATGTCGCTGCCGAACATCTCTTGAATGTGCGGTGCATAGACATCGTCGGCGTGCCACGCGGTGACATCCAAGAAATCTTCTTGGGTGAACAAGCGGTCCTCGTGATCATAAAGTCGCTCGACGCGCGCCCAGATGAGGTTGCCGGCCAGGTCATGCACGTTGGCGCCGTTATCCCAGGCGGCGTCCACGGTGAGGCGCGGGCCGTTTTGCTTCTTGCCATCTTCGTTGTTGCCGAGGGCATCGCCCGCCAGACCTACCTCCGGCGCGGCGCCGCATGCGGCCAGCCAGAGCGAGAAGACGATCGACAGCGGTGCGAAACGGTGTGCGAACATCATCATCATCTCCTTGCGCCATGCGGCGCAACATTGTGGGCTCAGATCTTTTCCGAGCGAACTGGAGCGGCACGGAGAAGAGCATCGCCGCTGCGGCATTGCAACAAAATAATGGCGCGTTGCGAATCAATTCTGGGTAAAGTTACTTTGCTGAATCCGAGGCGCTAACTGCTTGATTTTAAAAGAGTACTACTCTTGACCACATTGTCCCACCTGGCCATAGAAACCCATTTGTGCGGTGCAATATTGCCGATACGGACGTGATTTCGTTGTGATTTGCGATTGTGCAAGTGCACAATTTTAGCGCCGCTGTCGACACCAAGAATGCCTACTTTTGGGCGTCTGCGAACGCTGTAATCCGTTGGGGGAGAGCGATCCTGAACTACCGGGCGACCAAGGCGGTGCGCACCTGTTGTAGGAGCTCGTCACGGGTAAATGGCTTGTGCAGCGTCGATATGCCGTCGTCGAG
>JAKLEG010000118.1 GCA_022703175.1 Myxococcota bacterium
AAGTCGTTCCATGTCTCGACCGCCGAGATCGTGCCCGGCTGCGACACCCAGGATTTCCGCGCCAGCCCCGGACAGGTGGAACACTATGAAGCCTGCGTGGACGAATGGATCCGCCGCGTGTTTGCCACCATCGTGGCAGCCACAGGTGAAAGCCCCGTAGACCCCGGAACTGGCAAGCTGCGCGTCGGCAAACGCCTGGCCGATAGCGAAAAGGTAGGCGGCGCCATCGCCTCAGCGACCCTGGACTACACCAACGCCTTCGCCGTGACCGGTTTCGAGCCACCTGCGCAAAATGCCGCCGACTTGGCGCTAAGCACCGAAGGGAGCGTGAATGCCAGCGCCAGCCTGTTTGGTATCGGCGCAACCCTTGCGAGCGGCAAGTTCAAGATGACCAACCAACAGGTGGATGTGGACCTCGTGGTGTTCAACCAAGTGGTGTACGCCGACAGCATCGAAGGTCAGTTCAATGGCGCCGAGCTCACGCCGTTTAGCGACAGCCAAGCCTACAACCCCGTGTTTGTTGAATCCCAAACGATCGTACCAGTGCTGGGCATCCCGCTGACCCTGCGCGGCAGCATCACCGGCCAGGTCGGCATGGAGTACGTCGCCTCGGCCGTGCGCCAACCGAATCCGGCCAACACCCAATTGGTGGCGGTGGTGTCGCCGTTTATGGGTGTGGACGCCAACGCCAGCGTCTCGGTGGACCTGGCGATTATTGAAGCCGGGGTCAAAGGCAGCATCGCCATCGTGCATTTGCAAAACCCCATCACCACCGGGCTCACCGTGGCTGCCACCGTGCCTGGCAACGAGGATATCTTCTTGACCGTCAAGTCGGGCGCCGAGCTGCAATTGTCGTCGCTGTCGGGCTACATGGCCGCCTTCGGCGAGATCGACTTCGGCTTTTGGTCGGAGTCCACCGAGGTGCCAATCTTCTCGTGGAACGGCCTGTCGACCCGCGCGCCGTTGTACAAGGTGGACTTCGACGTCAATGCCGATGCCCTGTTTATGGCCGCCACCCTCGCGAACGCCGGCTATTAGCTCGCCAGTTGCGCGGCTTGGTTTGTCCTTGCGAATAGACTAAGCAGAGCGCCGTCCAACGTAGTTTTGGAACGCACACCTTCTTGCCGCAGTGCGCCGATACTTGATGCTAGGCTTCTTGTCTTCAGGGGGTTCACCATGACTTTGACGACTTTACGGTTTACGCGGCTCGTTGCACTCACGCTCGGCGTCACCACTGTTCTCATAGGCAATCTGGCCGGGGCCGCTAAACCCGGGCGAATCCTCGCAAAAATGGCAGCCCCTCAAGCGCTTGGGGCCTTTGGCAGTCGCCCGGCGGTGCAATGTGTGCCGCCCACCTTGGCGCAATGCCGCGACCCCCAATACGCCGCAACGCGCTGTGGCAAGCTCGCAATGGCCGCCGCGCGCACCAACCCAACCTCCGCGTGCAACACCCTTTTAGGTGCCGATGCCATCACGTTGGCCGATTCGCTACCCACGCGCCGGGTGATAGCCCCCCTGCTCACCACGGCCAGCGGCGCCACCGTGGCCGCCACGGCCCAACAATTCGGTGACTGCATGCCCGGAGCGCCGGGCCGGAGCTGCGCCCGATTGCCTGATTACAGCTACAACGGCCACACCTATGCCGGCCTGTCCAACTCGCCGATGGGGGATGTGATGGCCCGCATGGCCTATTACCCGCCCTCCAACATCTCGCCGGCCGCCACCTTCTTTCGTTGGGCCGATGCCTCTCGACGCATAGCGTGGGACAACAATGGCTACGCAGTAAACACCTGCCGCGAATACATTTGGGAAAAGTACTACGACTACTCGCTGTTCGAGGCTGGCGCTGCGACCAACTCCAATGACCCGCGCGCACTCGTGAACATCGCCTATGGCGGCCCTGACGGCCCGCAATCGATCGGCAGCCGCGCAGTGTTGGGCATCCCGTTGTCGCAAAAGGATGGCACGCCCACCGGTGTCAACATCGGCTTCCCCACCTCGCCGCAAGTGAAGAACACTTTCTACACGGCCAAGCTTGCCGATGACGTCCCCGAGATGGTCGCGGTGGACTGCTACCAACGCAACGCGGTGGCGCCTTTTGCCATCGTGCTCAACGACACGGACCTGTACAACACGCTGGTTAACGGGCCGAAACACATCGAAAATTTCGCATGGCACCAAGCGATGAACGAGCATCTGCGCGATGCCGGGTACTTGGACGAAGAGCTCTACCGCCTGGAGGATGTGCGCAGACAATTTGAAGGCCTGTTGGCCCGCCGCCTGTCGCTCACGAAACAATGGGAGGCGTACTTACGGGCGTTGATCGATGAATCACAAGAAAAGGAATCGGCCTCGGCCACGCCCTTCGATGATATCTACGACCCAGCCACCTGGGACCAGTACGCGATCAGCGCAGCATCACAGGGCTACGATCTCCCCGCGGCGGGTGAAGCGATCGCCATCAATGCCGGCCTGGCCTTGATCCCCGCGCCCGATTTTTCGGACATGACGATTATCCCCCCAGGCGAGTTGCAGATTGCCGCGGACGCTTTGATTGGCGCGATGTGTGAAGGCGAATCGATTGGCGCCTTTAGTGGCTTCTACATAGCGTTTGCCGCCATCGACAACCAGATTGAGGCCGCGTTACATCGAGCTCAAGACCTAGGCTGTTTAGACAACAACAACCCTTACAGTCCTTGCGATTGGTCCCCCAACCTCTTCGCACAACGGGTCACCGACCAGTTTGGCGCCGAACGTGAACGCGATTACAAAACGTGCTTGGCTTACACCAAGAACGACTTCTCAAAACTCAACCCGCATGAGTTCCGAGTTTCAACCACCGAAGTCGTACCCACGTGCGAAATGCAGGATTTTCGATCGAACCCCACGCAAGTCGAACACTACGCGTGGTGCGTGGACGAATGGATCCGCCGCGTCTTTGAGGCCATTGTCGCGGCCACGGGTCAAAGTCCCGTTGACCCGGCCACGGGCCTCCTGCGGGTTGGCAAGAACATCGCCGACAGCGAGAGCGTGGGTGGCTCGATGGCCAAGGCCACACTGTCATACAAGAACGCGTTCTTGGTAACTGGCTTCGAGCCGCCGCACGTCGACCCTGCCGACCTGGCGCTAAGCACCGAGGGTGAAATGAATGCCACGGCGTCGTTGTTCAACTCGCTGTCGGCCAAGTTGGTGGATGGCAAGTTCAAGATGACCAACCAACAGGTGGACGTGGATTTCTCCGTTTTTGACCAAGTGGTTTACGCCGATGCCATCGAAGGCTACTTCAGCGGCGACACCCTCTCCTCGATCAATGACCAACAGGCTCACAATGCCACGTTCGTTGAGGCCTTCACCGTGGTACCCGTGCTGGGCATTCCGCTCACTGTCCGAGGCAGCGTCACCGGCCAGGTGGGCCTAGCCTACACGGCGTCAGCCGTAAGCAATCATGCAACGTCTACCAACCAACTGGTCGCCGTGGTCACACCGTTTATGGGTGTCGATGCCAACGCCAGCGTGTCGATCGACTTGGCCATCATCGAAGCCGGCGTCAAAGGCAGCATTGCGGTGGTGCATCTCGAAAACCCGATTAGCACTGGCCTGACCGTGGCGCGCACCCAACCCGGTATCCAGGACCCCTTCCTCGTGGTGCAAGCGGGCTCGAACATCACACTCACGACGCTGTCGGGCTACATCGCTGCATTTGGTGAGATCGATCTTGGCTTCTGGTCGGAATCGGCCGAGGTGCGTATCGCCTCTTGGAATGGGCTGTCGAGCAAGAGCACGCTGTACAACGTCGATTTCGACGTCAACGCCGCGGCCCTGTTTACCGCAGCACAAATGGGGAAGACCTACTAAGTCCCCCATGACGATATCCTCCCTGCCCCACGATGGCCGCACGAGGCGCCTGCATTATGTAGGGGTCTGCGCCGCCGTGGCCGCCGTGGTTGGACTCGCTTGGGTCGGCTTACGATTGTACGAACCGTGGCAGGCACGCCGCGAGGTTTTGCAAATGCGCGCCGGTTACACCGGCAGCTGGCGCATCTGGGTCACGCCGGGTGACGCGAGCGACTACCAATTCGCCTACCGCACCGCCCAAGCCGACCTGCCTTTCCCGGGCGGCCAGACCACCACGGCCTTAGGCGGCGAGTTGGATGTCGAAGGCAGCCTACGCTTCTTGGGCTACGGCTTGTGCTATGCGACGGCAACGACCCCGGGCATCTTTGGGCCGATTGAACCCGGAGAGCCCGAGAGCTCGACGCATATCTGCGTGGGCTTGCAGTTGAGGAACTTGGTTTGGAATGCCTTCGGACTGCTTGGAAAAGATGTCACGGAGCGTCGGGCGGAGCTTGCAGCCGAGGTCGAAGGGCATGAAGCCCTCTTAGAATTGGACGCCTACGGACGCGTGGTGGCACTACGCACGGCTGAAGCCACTCCACCGTTGTTTCGCTACGTAGCCCAGGCCTTGGCCCTTGATGCTCAACTGGTGCAGGGACCTGCCAAAGCGGCGGACTACGCAAGTGAAGAGATCTCACCGCGTGGGCAGTTGTCGGCCGTGTACCACGCCGATGTTGAGCACGGCACGCTGACCAAGGCCGCGCCGGTTTACCGCAAACTGTTTGCCCTCGCCCATCTGCGGACAGAGGCCCCCGAAATCCTTTGCGATGGCCAAACCGAGGCCACGCTTGTAGAACAAGGGCTGACGTCGTTGCGAGTCACAGAGACCCTCGCGGTGAGTGACGAAGCCGGACAATCGCTTTTGTCTGCTAGCACCCGCCTAACCCTCCAACGCGATGCGACCAAGCCCTTGGAGCGCTTACCGATGGCGGCGCACAACTGGGAGGCGTTTGAGCCCACGTTCGTCAACGCCAAGGCCACCCCCACGGCAAAAGAGCTTGCGGCGATGGCGGGTACGCTCACACCGGCGCAACTTAGGAGCGACCTACGCAGCTTTGGTGGTGCGGGCACCATGCCCAACCATAGCGCCTGGTTGATGCAGGCCCAGGCCTTGTTGCGCTTGCATCCAGAGCTGTGTGCCGAGTTGGTCGAGCTGTTCCAGCTACCTTACTTAGGGAGCCGTGGACGTAACCTCATTCTGGACCTCCTGGCCAATGCTGGCACTCCCGAGGCACAGTTGGCGCTGTCGCGCGCGCTCAAGAGCGATACCGCAATGAAGGCCAGTGCCACCGAGCAGGCAGCGGCCTGGCAGCGTTTGGCATTCGTGCAAAGCCCCACCCCCGAGACGCTGGCATTTGCCGAAGGGGGTTATCGCGACTCCCAGGGGCCGTTGCACGATGCCGCCACGTTGAGCCTCGGCTCACTTCTGGGCGCCGCGGCCGAGCACGGCGACGAGGCGGGCGAGGAGCGGCTGCGAACACTCCTAACCCAGGATCTCACCGTCGCTCCCGACACCCGCACGCGTGCACGTCTTTTGGATGCCTTGGGAAACGCGAGTCTTCCTGAGACCGCAGCGTTGGTCGCCGGATTCGCCAACGACCTCGACCCGCAGGTACGGAAATCGGCAGCACGAGCCCTTCGCAACCAGGAAGATGTCGACAGTCAGGCGGTGTTGATTCGCCTGCTTGCCGACCCCGACCCCCGCGTGCAAGCAGCCGCGCTCGCAGCGTTGGCACAGCGCGGCCTCACCTCCGACACATTGGCCGCGTTAACAACCTTGGTCGCGGACCATGCGCTCGCGTCTGAGAACGTCGATGCGGTGCTCAATTTGCTCGCGGTTCTGCCTGACCAAGGCGCGGTGTTGGCGCTCTATCGATTGATATTGGCGCAGGTTTCGTTGACGTCCGAGACGGAAGCTCGGCTGCGAACCCTGTTGGAATAGGACTTACGACACGGTGGCGCCGCTGCGCCCCGAGGACGAGGGTGACGATGAACAAGAAGTATGGCATCGGATCGTGGTTGGCCGTAGGCGTCACGCTCTTGGGGCTGCAAGGTTGCGGCTCGTGCGACGGCTCGAAAGACCCCTCTGGCAACCCCGGTGGCGACAGCATGCATGCCGGAGATAGCGACCTGCCCGCCGACACCGACCTGGGTGATGGCATCGAGCCAGGCGACAGCGCGCCGCCGCTCACCGAGTACGCGGGCGAAAACTGCGACACGCCTATTCTGGCCCTGGTGCCTGACGAAACGGTGACAGCCTCGACGCGCGGCAAAGCCGATGACTTCGTAGCGAGCTGCAATGCCGGCACGCAAATGGGCGATTTGGTGTTCCGCTTTGTGCTCACAGAGACTCACGATGTCGTCGTTACCGTCACCGGGGTGGATGGCTTTGACCCAGTGGTGACGGTGTTGCAAGGCACGTGTGCAGACGGCGTCGAAATTGCCTGCAGCGACCTGTCGGGCACGAGCGAGTCATTGCCCCTCGTCGACTTGGCACCAGGCGAATACACCCTGATCGTCGACGCCGCGACCCCTGGGTTAGGTGGTGGCCCCGGCGACTTCTCCATCACAGTCACACTTCCTGCGACCCCAGTATGCCCCGACGATGAATTTGACCGCAGCGGCTTCGGCGACGATGTCGCGCACGCGATTCCTATTGGGCCTTTGAACGTCGACACCGAAGTGGATGGCGTGTTGTTGCGACAGTGCACCAACGATGCCGACATCTTCGCCTTTGAGCACCTTGGCGGCCCCCTCACTGCAGCCCTTACGGGCGCCGAAGGTAGCTTGTTTGTAGCCAACCCCGTACTCGACAATGGCGAACCGCAAATTGCAAATGGCGCGGTGGTCATCACCGAAGGCACGCTGGTGGACATCTTGCCCTACAACAATACGTTGGCCGCAGGTCTGTACCTGGTCGAGATTCCAGACGTCTCGACCGACGCGCGCGGCACCGACTACGCCCTGCAAGTCCACCACGATTGCCTGCCCGACCCGTATGACTACCCGCTTGCCATTTGGGACGACCGCAGCGTCGACACGGCGGCCCACATCTTCTCCGATCTGTTTGCAGGCCCCGTGTCGCATTCGGTGTGCGGTGAAGACGTCGATGCCATGCTCATTGACAACGCTGCTGGCGGCGACATCGTGGCGGTGCTGACAGATGGCGTGCAACTGCACGCCCGGTTGGACAAGGTTGAGGCCGACGGCATCCTCACGCCCACAGCAGCGACCACGCTGGCCTTGGGGGGAGACTTACAGCTTACGCTTACCAGCGCCGATCCAGGCACCTACCTGCTAACCGTCACCCCCGATGAGGGCTATACCGGCACGCAGGAATATGCCGTCAACGTCACCGTGCCGTATCCAACCCTGGGTTGCACCGGGGCTGTCAACTTGGATGCTGCCACGAGCCCCGTGACTGGTAGCACCCTAGGTGTGGCTAACCGCCAAGATCCAGCCACGTACTTCTCGACCCGCCCCACGTGCGTGGGCAACGGCGCACCGGGTCCCGACGCAGCCTTCAAAGTCACCGTGCCTGCCAACTACCGCCTGGACGTCAGTGTCGACGCCGATTTCGATGCTGTGCTCTACCTGTTGGATGGCTGCCCCTACGCCGGCAGCTGCCTCGCGGGTGCCGATACCGATGCAACGGTAAGCAGCAACCACGAAACCGCCGCTTTCTATGGCTGGGGCAGCCCCATCTACGTCGTCGTTGATAGCCGTGCAAGCTACCAACGTGGCAACTTCTCCCTCGCCTGGTCGCTCACCGAGCTCACCGATGCACCCGAATGTGGCGACGGCATCGTCGACCCGTTTGAAGAATGCGACGACAACCAATTGCCGCCAGTCTCCGGAGACGGCTGTAGCGCTAGCTGCGAAGTTGAGTTCGGCTACCAGTGCAGCGGCTGGAGCTGCACGGCTTGGCCTTTGAGCGATGGTGATGAAGGCTGTCCCGCCGGGGCCGTGGAGCTGCCCATGCCGGGCCGTACAGGAATTTCTGGGTTGATCGTCGATGCCACGAGTGCGCTCGCCACCGATGACCTTGAAGGCTCGTGCGGCGGCATGTTCGGCCCTGAGCTGGTGTACACCTTTGTACCCACGACCAGCACCAACTACCTTCTTGAGACAGTTGGCGCCGACACGTTGCTCTATGTTTATGAGGACACCTGTGGTGCCGCGGCGCATGAGCTCGGCTGCAACGACGATTCGTCCACCTCAACGGATGGCGGCTCAAGCCTCACCTTCGCCGCGACGGTAGGGAAAACCTATTACGTCGTCGTTGACTTTTTTGGCGCAATGCCACCGCCGGTGCAGCTCACGGTGACCCGCTTGTAGTGCTTCGACCGGTTCCAGGTGCCGCGGCTTGACCCCACCTGGAACCGCCTCTAGCTTGTGAATCGCCCCCAACGTCTTAAGGAGAGCTCGGTATGATGACGGCCGAACAAATCGACGTCTTCGCCCGCGGCCTGTATCACGTGGCCAACGTGGACGGCATTGACGCCAGCGAAGTCGCTTTGATCCATGAGTTCCTAAACGAGGTCGGCGCCAAGAAGCTGGTCGCCGGGCTCGCCGCCTCGCCATTCCACGTCGCCGAGCTCGCGGTGCTGGAAACGAGCTTTCTAAAGCAGGTCTTCCTCAAAACTTGCCTGGTGTTGGTGCGCCGCGACGGCAGCGTTTCGGCCCCGGAGCAGGCGATCATCGCGCAAATTGCGGGTTATTTGGGTCTCGCCGCAGCCCTCCCAACACTTGAGGCCGAGGCCCAAAAGGTCAGTTTCTAACACGCAGCCATCAGGAGTCGTTATGGGCATCATGAGCTTCGTCAAAAGCCAACTCATCGAAGTCATTGAGTGGCTGGACAACAGCAACACCACGTTGGTTTATCGCTTTCCCGACCAAGACCACGAAATCAAGATGGGCGCCAAGCTCACGGTGCGCGCGGGCCAAGCGGCTATCTTCGTAAACGAAGGCAAAATCGCCGACGTGTTCGGCCCGGGCTTGTATCCGCTCGACACCCAGAACATGCCCGTGCTCACGAAGCTCAAGAGCTGGAAGTACGGCTTTGATTCGCCATTCAAGGCCGAGGTCTATTTCGTTAACCTCCGCCAATACTTGGACATGAAGTGGGGCACGCAAAACCCAATCACGATGCGCGATGCTGACTTTGGCGTCGTGCGCGTGCGAGCCTTTGGCACCTATGCCATCCAGGTCGTCGACCCCCGGGTATTCTTTGAACAATTGGTAGGCACGAGCGACCAGTTCGATGTCGAACAGATCGAAGGTCAAATCCGCTCCAAGATCGTCAGCTCCTTCACCACCTCGATGGCGGCGCTCAAGATCCCGGTTTTAGATTTGGCGGCCCACTACGAAGCTGTGGGCGACCAGGCGCGCGCTAAAATGGAACAGGATCTGAAGAGCCTAGGCATCGTGTTGCCGCGCTTCATTGTTGAGAACATCAGCCTGCCACCCGAAGTCGAAAAAGCGATCGACACTCGCGGCGCGATGGGCGCCATCGGCAACATGCAGCAGTTCACCCAGTTCCAGATGGCCAACAGCTTGCCACAAGCGGCCGCGGCCCAAAACAGCATGGCAGCGCAAGCGATGGGCCTGTCCACCGGGATGGCGTTTGGCAACATGATTGCGGGGAGCTTTGGACAACCGCAACAAGCCCAACCTGCGGCCGTCGGCGTCGCGATGCCGATGGGTGGCATGGGCATGGGTGCCGTGGTGGGCACAGGCGTTCAACCGGCGCCGCAAGCCGCGCCCGCGGTGGCCTCGGCGCCCTCGTTGGAACAAAAGCTCCAACAACTGGTCGCAGCCAAGAACGCCGGATTACTCACGCCTGAGGAATACGAGCAAAAGAAGGGGCAGCTACTAGCCGCGTTCTAGCACTACCCGGCGAGCCTTTGGCGCGTGTTGGTCGCCAGGTCGCGGGTCGAGAAGAGTGATCGCACGAATGCGCGGGCGCCGAACGGGTCCGACGCCCCAAGCCTCGTAGCGCCGCTATTTTGCGATCTTCTTGATTGCCTCAATGTCGATCGTGATCTTCACGTCGTCACCCACCACGACGCCACCCTTGTCCAGCTTGGCATTCCACATGATGCCAAAGTCCTGACGATTCACGGTGGCCGTGGCCGACGCCCCCACCTTCACGTTGCCCCACGGATCGGTGATTTCGGCAGAGGGCCCTTCTGCGTCCAGCACCACGTCTTTCGTGACGCCGCGCATCGTCAACTTGCCGGTGATCTTGAGCTTGCCCTTGCCCACCACCTCGACCTTGGTCGACTCAAACGTCAGCGCCGGATACTTGGCGACCGCGAAGAAATCATCGGACTTGAGGTGGCCATCGCGTTTCTCGTCGCGGGTGCTGATGCTGGCTGGGTCGATTGCAACTTTGATCACAGTTGCCTTCGGATTCTTTTCATCCCACTCGATCGTGCCCGAGACCTTCTGGAACTCGCCGCGCACGTTCGTCATCATCATGTGCTTCACACTAAACGTGACGCTCGAATGCGCACCATCAATGTCGTAGCTCGCCGCACTCACCAAGCTCGGCAACGCCAATCCAACCGAAACCACCAACGCCAACGCAAAACGCTTCATGACAGACTCCTTGTGTTTGTTGTGAGGCGGTTGACTTCAGGTCCCCCGCAGATCTAGGTGGCGCACCATAGGCCGCTAAACGGCAAACGCGCCCGTGGTCGCACATGCGACTCACAACTCGTTTGACGTCAAAGTAATTCCAAGTGGTCAGTTGGCAAGGGTCAATCGTGGCCCATGGAGGCAGAAAGATGTCGCGCGTCATTCGAGCACCCCGTGGAACAAAGCTGTCGTGCCGTGGTTGGGTCCAAGAAGCCGCCATGCGAATGCTGATGAACAACCTAGACCCGGAGGTGGCCGAGCGCCCCGCCGATCTCGTGGTGTACGGCGGCACTGGCCGAGCCGCACGCAACTGGGAGGCATTCGATCGCATTGTCGAAAGTCTCAAGACGTTGGCCGACGACGAGACGCTGCTTGTGCAAAGTGGCAAGCCCGTGGGCGTCGTACGCACTCACGTCGATGCGCCGCGCGTGTTGATTGCCAACTCGAACCTGGTTCCGGCGTGGGCCACCTGGAAGAACTTCCACGAGCTGGAGGCCAAGGGCCTCACAATGTACGGCCAGATGACGGCGGGCAGCTGGATCTACATCGGCACCCAAGGGATCCTGCAGGGCACCTACGAAACCTTCGTCGCGGCCGGCAAAACCCACTTTGGCTCAGGTGACCTCGCGGGCCGAACCATCCTCACTGGCGGCTTGGGTGGCATGGGAGGAGCACAACCGTTAGCGGCTACCATGGCGGGCGCCGCGGTGTTGTGCGTCGAGGTAGATCCGAGCCGCATCCAGCGCCGCTTGGACACCCGTTACCTTGACGAGGTCGCACCCAACTTGGACGCCGCCTTGAAGCGCCTCGACGAAGCGAAGCGCGCCAAGCAGGCCGTGAGCATCGCGGTTTGCGGCAACACCGCCGACATCCTCCCCGAGCTCGTGCGTCGGGGAGTCAGCTTCGACCTCGTCACCGACCAGACCTCCGCCCACGATCCGCTGAATGGTTACGTCCCCAACGGCATGAGCCTCGCAGAGGCCGTGGCCTTACGCAGCAAGGACCCCGAGGCCTACATCCAAAAGAGCCGTGCGGCGATGGTGGCCCATTGTGCAGCGATGGTGGAAATGCACCGCCGCGGGCTGCACGTCTTCGACTATGGTAACAACCTGCGCGGCCAAGCTCAGCTGGGCGGCCTCAAGGACGCTTTCGCGTTCCAAGGCTTCGTGCCGCTCTACATTCGGCCGCTGTTCTGCGAAGGCCAGGGCCCGTTCCGTTGGGTGGCGCTCTCGGGCGACCCCGCCGACATCGCCCGCACCGATCGCGCAGTGGCCGAGGCCATCGCGCGGCCGGAGCTCCACCGTTGGCTGAAGCTCGCGGCCGAACGCGTACAATTCCAAGGTCTCCCCTCACGAATTTGCTGGCTGGGCTACGGCGAGCGTCGCAAGGTGGGCTTGATCTTCAACGAGCTGGTTCGCCGCGGTGAGGTGAAAGCCCCCCTCGTGATAGGCCGGGACCACTTGGATTGCGGCTCGGTGGCGAGCCCCAACCGCGAAACTGAGGGTATGCGCGATGGCTCCGATGCCATCGGCGACTGGCCCATCTTGAACGCCTTGCTAAATGCCGTAAACGGCGCTTCGTGGGTGAGCTTCCATCATGGCGGTGGCGTTGGCATTGGCTACTCATTGCATGCCGGCCAGGTCATTGTCTGCGACGGTACTGCGGCAGCAGACGCGCGCCTGAGCCGGGTTCTGGATGGTGACCCAGGCATGGGCGTCATCCGTCACGTGGATGCGGGCTACGATCGCGCCATCCAAGTGGCCAAGGAACGCGGCGTAAAAGTGCCCGGAGTGACGATGTGAACGCCCTCCGAGAACGCCCCCGAACCGTGACCTCGCCCACACAACTTCTCGTGGGTATCAGCGAGTTGGTGCAACCTCTCGCCCAAGAGGGTACCACCCGCAATCCCCTACAAATAACGTCAGACGCGGCCTTGCTCGTTGCCAATGGGGTCATCGTCGCTGCAGGGTCACGCACCGAGGTTTCTGAGCACCCACAAGCAGGCAACGCAACAACGCTAGACCTGGGCGGCCGAGCCGTGATTCCAGGGTTTGTGGATGCGCATACCCACCTGGTATTTGCTGGCGACCGCATCGATGAGTTTTCGCGCCGGGCACGTGGGGAGTCCTACGAAGAAATTGCTCAAGCTGGAGGCGGCATTGCTCGCTCAGTGGAGCCGTTGCGCCAACGCACCGTCGCTCAACTGGTACACGACGCGACACCACGCCTCGACGCGATGCTCAGGCGTGGCACCACGACGATCGAGGCCAAGAGCGGCTATGGCCTATCTCCAGAGGCCGAGCTGAAACAGCTATGCGCGATCGCGGCGCTCGCCAAGAGCACGCCGGTCGATATTGTGCCGACCGTACTGGCTCACGTGATCCCCAAGGACGAGCGCCACGATCGCATGGGTTACGTGGAGCGCTTCTGTACCGATGTAATTGCAAAAGCCGCCGCGCAAGCTCTCGCGCGCTTCTGCGACATCTTCG
>JAKLEG010000119.1 GCA_022703175.1 Myxococcota bacterium
GTGCTGCCGTTCGGCGACATGGACGTGCCCCAGGCAACCGCTGTTGCCGTAGGGTTGGCCGAAAAAGATAGTGCAACCTCCACAGCCACCCCCACGCCGGTTACGGGCGCGCAGATTTCGCTGTCTTGGGATGGCGAACAAGTGAAGCTGTGCGAAAAGAACGATGCCGAAGGCGCCTACCTGTCGTCGAGTGCGGTGCTGGACCCGCTAGATCCGTGCACCAAAGCGAATCTCGCCTATCAAGAGGGCGCCACCTACAACGTGAATATCGAAACCGGCACGGATGCCTATTCTTTGGAGTTCACACCACCGCCGCCCGTGAACGCCGCGCTCGTGACCTTCTCGCCGACGCTAGGTACTGCCCCAAACATGGGTGTGGCGCTCAAGAGCCATCCCCAAGGCGTCGACCTCACCGTGGATTGGAGCCAGGACACCGAGGCTGCTGACCGCCACGCATTCGCCGTCCTGGCGCGCATCGATTATTCCGGCACCGATACCAGCTCCATCAACTTTTTAAACCCGAACAACTGGCAGGCGGCCCCACAAAACCCGGTGTTCGACAATACCCCCAAAGAACCCGGCGATATGATCAAGCTCATCATGAATGACCCGAAGACCTCGCTGACAATTCCGGGCGCGAACTACCTGAACCAACCTGGCCTCTACGTGCTGGTGCTCACCGCCGTTGAATTGTCCACCGAAGTTTCGAGCAACCTGGCTTTGGGCTCGGGCGCGCTCTCCGGCGCCGGCGTGGCTTGGATTTTCTGGGTAGACTAAACCCCCTCCCCTGCGGTAGCTGAACCTCCCGGTGGCTGACCTCCTCTCGGCCGCGAACGGATGGTTGTGATGTCTACCCTTTGGATCGCTGGCGCCATTTTAGTGGTTGTCATCATTCGCCGTTTCTCAAGGCTCCTGGGTTCTGCCCTCGGCATGGTGCTAAGCGTGCTCGTGGGGGGTTGGGGCATCTGGGTCTACCGACACGGGGGCGGCCTGAACCTGGTGGGCTTCGAAATCACCGCGCCGGCATTCATGACGCTCTTGGCGATTTGGTTGGGACTGGAGTGGCTGCAACTTCGACAAGAGCTGAAACGCCGCAAAGCCCCACCCCGCCCACTCGAATCCGACTCCGATAGCGACGCTGGTGATGACGGCGATGAGGCCGAGAATGAGAGCGGAAACGCCGCCACCACCGAGCACGACGATGCCAACGCGGACAAACCCAACCGTGACTTGAATTAGCTACGCAGGAACATTCGCTGGCTTGTCGGCCTTCGGTTTGTTCCACCCTACCGCGCGCCAGTAGATGAGCAGCTGTTCAAGCGCGAGTTTGCCTTCGCGCGCAAGATACATGGCGAGCACCACGGCCCAACAAAACCACACGAGCCTCACCGCAAACGTCGGGATCATCACGACCCAGGGCGTCGGCAAATGTGCTGCCGACCCCAAATCACCTGAGAGATACGTGCCCCAGACCAACGCCTCGCCCACCCAGGATTGATCCCCGTGAGAACCTCCGCTCACGAAGGAATCCACCGACAAGGGCGTTGCAGAAAATAGCGCGTGGTCCAACGTGACGAACGCCACGCTGATGAGCGCAATGACCGTGCCGGCCCAGGCCGCAAGCTCCAACAGAATGCGAAACTTAGAGCGCTGTCGGGCTGTGCGCGCCAAAAATCGACCCACCCCAAGCGTAAGAGCCAGCGGCAACGTGGCCAACGGATGCAGGATGCCGAAACCACACAACGAGAGGGTCGCCAAGACGCGCGAACTAAGCGGCGCCTTAGCCCAGCGCGACAATGCCATCACCACCAAGGCCACAACCAAACACGCCACCAGGTTGGGCCAAAGCGCTACCCGCGGCGACCCTGCCAAACCTCCCGCCTTCAGAACACTTCTGCCTTCGGCCGGAATCACCCGATGCCAAAGCGTGGCCACAGGTTCTGAGAAACTGGGTATCGGCGGCGCAAGATACAACCGCGCACCGTCGGCAATCTCCCAGTCGGCCTCGAATCGACTGCGGCCCGATGGCAAGCTCACCTGCACGGCCCCTTTGGCGTCTTTCAAGATCGGTGCGGCCACGCCATCCAGGGTGTACCGGCTGATGAGAGCCCCCGCAGGCAATGTCACCGCGACCAGGCTGCCGCTAGACGATAACCAATCAACTGTCAGTCGTTGCTGTAGATTACGCCCCACTGGATGCGTGGCCAGCGAGACTTCCTGAGCCACCGTGTGCACGCCGGCAAGCGGTAAGAGCTCTTCCCACGTGACCGTAAGCGACTGGCCTGGGAGCGGCGCCCAGACATGTGAAGCCTCGCCCGTGGCCTTCTCGGCTTCGCCAGCAAAAGTGCATGCCAAGGGATCATCGCAGCGCACACGCCAGATCTCCTTGATGGCGCCCGCCGGAGCCTTCAGATCGATGCTCTCGGTAGACCACTTGCCGCCATAGACGAGCTGCGGCGACGCGCCTTGGGCCACCCACTCAAGCACGCGGCTCTCCCCTTCACCGCGCACGTGCGCCAGCATCGGATCGAGTTCCTCCACCTGCTCGCCTTTCGCAAGTGGCAGAGTGATGACCTGCCCCGGCCTAGCGCCCTTGGCACTGACGGCAGTCTCAAAGGTACGATCGCGCGCCAACACAAAACGTCGCTCAACCTGTAACCGCAATTGTTCCTTGCGCGCCTCGCCCGCAGATGAAACCGTCTCACGCAACACCAGTTGATAGGTCGCATCGCGAATGCCGCGTCGCTCACCGGTACCCACAACGTCCGCGTCCGGGACCGCAAAACTGACGAGTCCCACGGGCCCGGGGACTTTGATCGTAAGCGGAGCATTCGCCGCAAAGCGCAATGCTCCCACCAACCGGAAATCGCCGGGTGGTAACACCACTGCGTAGCTATCGCCCGACCACAACAACGACAGACGACGACCCGTGGCCAACACCACCTCACTCACCTCGGCTGCCGGGCGGGTGCCAAACAAACGGACATAAGCCTGAATTTCGCCTGCCACATTGCCGGTTAGCTCAAAGCGCAACTCGCCCCGCGACACATTGCCGGCCACCCGCAACTCGTAGAAGGTCACACAATCGGCCTCACACCAGTTGGGTTTGCCATGGCGCGTTGCCAGCTTGTCCAACACTGAGCTCAGATCCGCATCGTTGCCGGGCGATACCTGAAGTGCTTGTGCAAAGGCCAGCCCTGGAACCAGGCACGCAAGCAGAATCCAGCGGATCATGACGGCACCTCAACACTCCAAAAGCGGCGCGCCCGCATGACCAGAAGCGCCAGCACCACACCAAACCCGAGACACTCCGAAAACATCCAAAGACCTCGCAGAATTGGCCCCGCCAACAACACCTGCGCCCGCACCTGGGTGCCTGGAAGCAGAGAACCGAAGCCAAAGCTTAGGCGCTGCGCAGGCAACTGCGGCGCCTCAAGGGGCACCGGACGTACAGTCTTTTCGGTCGCTTTGGGGACTTTGGCCACGGCCTTCTTGGCCTCGTTGTAACCAACGGCACTGCGCAGACTTAGACTGCCATCCATTTTTGCGGCCGGTCGCTCTGACGGCTCCTCTAGTTCCTTTTGTTGCACGGCCTCGTCGCCAGCATCGACCAGGCCGCCGAACCCGCCTCTCGGCGCGCCTTGGTTCTGACTCCACTGTTGTCCCTCGAAAGCCATGGTTTCGGCGACCGACCAAGGATGAAGTGCGGAGAAGATACGCTCTTTGATGTAGATCACCCCGGGCGACAGCGTTGCGACCAAAATGCCCAACCAAGCCAAACCCAAAAGGCCATAAAGAATGCGGTGGCTCTTGAGTCCGATCAATGCACTTTTTGGCAGCTGCGTCACAACCGCGGCACCGGTGAGCAACAGTAACAAGGCAATCCACGGAAACTCCTCGACCGTGTACAGCCCCACAAACAGCACGCCGGTCACCGCCAATGCCGCCTTGGGAAACCGCGCTGCGCGTCCCAACGCCATTCCCAACAAAGCAATCAACACCGCGTAAATGTGCAGACCATCAACAAGGTGACCGCTCGCATGCTCGGTGCCGAACACTACCATCGGCACGAAACCGGGCAGCAAGCGCACTTCGGCGTCAGTAGCATCTAAATGCAGGCTTTGCCCCGGTAGCGTCAGCGACACCCACGAAGCGAAGTCATTCACCGGCACCGTCTCGCGCCATTGCACCGAAATCGGTGCGAGTTGATCGTTGGCTGAAACAGCGCGCAGACTCAGCACACCGTTCTCCGCAAACATGCGCACAGCCTCTCCGGATGACTCCGCATAATGCGGCGGCGCTGCCGTAGGAATCACGATCCGATCCGTCTCGGGCGCTGTCGTCGAGGTCAAGCGCAGACTCCCGAGCCAATGGTTGTCGCGTCCTTGCGTGTACGTCAGATAGGCCGTACCAGCCCCTTGCCTCCCTTTGTCGAGTTCCACTGCCAGTGGCGTAATCTTCAAGTATTGGTTCTCAACGACAAAGTACGCGCGGCTCCGAACGCCCGCGTCCATTCCCTGCACCTCACCGGGATCGATCTCGACACCGTCGGTCTCCAACGCGGTCGGATGACGGGGATCCGACTCGAACAACCAATATTCAAAAGGCAACGCCGAAGGCTTTTTCAGTTCGGAGGGCAGTTCACCGTAGTGGCCCGACGCCGTAACAACCGAGCGCCCAGGCGTCAACGTCACCACCAGCGCAGAGTCAGTGACGGTATAGGGAATCTCCGGCTCCAATCCTTCAAAGGTCTCCCCACCTAAACGCGGCAGCTCGACACGTGCCTGTTCTTTGAGCCCTGTCACGGTGAACCGATAGGAGAAGGTGGCGACGCTGCCGAACTTCACGACGCGCGCGGCGCGTACCGACAGCTCCTGTGCCATATTCTTTTGGCTGCGTTCGTTCGCGATAAAAAACAGCCCGCCATGCCGCTCACTCGACTCATCAAAGGTCAGCGTGCCACGCTCCAGTCGGTCGGCAATCACTGCAACCGGAAGTTCCACCTCTACCGGGACGCTGGGCTGTGGCGTGAAGGAAATCGCCAACTCCAGCGCAAAACTCCCTGGTTGCGGCGCAATGGCCCAGGCATCGCCAATCAACGAAAGATCTCCGCGGCCCTCCCTCCAACGTGCGGCATTCACTGAAATGACCGCCGCCGACTGCAACAGGGTGACACGCGTTGCCTCCCGCCCAAGATTGACACCCGTCAGCGTCAATTGTGCCTGCCCGAGATCGGCGCGTCCTCGGACCTCAAGCCGCGATAGCTGCACGCAGGCGACATTGGGCGGACAGGAAGTACCCTGCGGAGACACAGCCTTTGCATAGTCCACCCACGGCAGCAATTCGCGCGGGGGTTCAGGAGGCCGCGCCAGAACCAGACTCATCCATACGGCTACCGCAACTACCATGGGCCCTCCCTAGGCCGTGACTTGCGAACACGGCGTTTGAAACGATTTAGCGTAACCGTTCTAACAGTGCCCGGCGTTGGGTGCGAAACGCCACTTCAAACTCGCTGTTCCCGATTTCGCCTGTGGCCAGCGCCTCTTCCACAAGCCGCGTGGTCGTTTGTAACAGCGCCAGGGTCACCAACAGGTCGGCCTTGCTCGAACCCCGCTGCGCAGCATGACGACGCGCACGCCAACGACGCGCACCTTCAGCCAATAGGTAAGGCACAAGCACCACCTCCCACGCGGCCCCCACGACACGCACACCCAATGCTTGGCCTGCAGTCCCAACATAGGCCGCAACCAGCCACAAAACGCTCGCCAACGTCATGCCGACCCAGAGTGGCTTGGGTGGCATCAATACGCCAAGTTGCGCAACCCCTGCGGCAAACACCATTCCCACCGTCAACAACACCACCACGGCGGCGCCGGTCATGCCTCCCAAGCGCCAGAGAAACGTTAACACCAGGGCCAACCGAGACAGCACTGATTCCGCAGCCAAAACCGAGGCTTCGACCCGTTCCAGCCGAAGCAAGACGCGCGCCAACGGCCCGGCCTGCTCCTCGCGCATCTCGGTGAGGAGTTGGGTGTACGGTTCAAACGTTGCCAGGCCAGAAAAGCGTGGATTCGCGACAATCTCGTCCACGCGCAGCGCACTGCCCCGTTCGGAAAACGCCCTCCGCAAGGTCACCACGGCCTCAGGCCACTTCCCAGCGCCAACCAGCACCCCCGCTTGCAACACCCGCGCCGGAAGCGTGCCGTCGGCATCTGCGGCGCGCCCAAGCAACGTAGCGGCTGCATCGAGCTCCCCCCGAGCCTCCGCCAACAGGCCGCGTTCCATCAAGATGTGCGCACGCGGCGGCACCACCTCCCGTTCGGCCTCATCAAGCAGTGCGCCTGCCAAATGCAAGTCGCCCCGCTCCCGCGCGGCCTCGGCCTGCGTCACCAAGCGCTCGCCCGCCCCTGGAAGGTCAAACCACTCCCACGCAGCCAACCCCGGACGACTCCAGAGCGAGGTCAGCAACAGCCCGATTAGCACAAGTTGATGTTTCACCTCGGAGACTCCTGCTGCCGCTCCACTACGCGTTCGCTGCCCACCGGCCCAAGCTCCACCACCACGCACAGCTCCTCACTCCCCAAGCGACGAAGATTCAAGAAATTGACCGTGGCATGAGCCACGATGGCGGCCAGTAAGGTGCCTGTCATGAGCGTCAGCCCGCCAAACAGTGCCCCCGCGCCAAACGCCAACAAAGACCACACCCAGAATCGCCCCTGGCTCCCCACGTGCAATAGCCCAAAGATCGCTGATGAGAGCATCAGACCCATCGCAGGCAGCAACACCCCGCGAAACAGCGCCTCCTCGCCGAGACTACTCACGAGGGCAACCAGCAAGGCGCGAGACGTCGTCATGCCGCCCACCAGAGTGCGGAGTTCTGTCTCCAGGGCCTTGGCGAAACGCCACCAACGCGCGAGGCCTCGCGAGATCAGCATCAAGGCGACACCTGCCGCTAACCCTAAACCGATGTCGCGGACGGTCACAGACCACGGCATGCCGATCGGCAAGACGCTGCTCAGGTGGCCCGTCTTCCACAAGGCCAACAACGCAACGCTCAAAAGCGCGCCATAGAAACCGAGCAGTCGCGTCAACCCAAGAGCCTGCATTACCGATCCTGCGTTTTAGCCGGCACGAAGAAAGGCGCACAAAGACGTCCCGCTAGGATTGGGGACTCGAACGGTGGCCGCGCCAAAACACGACAACGCTGGCAACAAACACCGTTAGCGCCAACGCCAACACCCACCAAACCCACGTCGGATTGTTGACTGGCGCTACGGGTTCAGCGACGCGCACCGCAGCGACCGACTGCACGGCAAGCCCTTGTGGCCTGGCATAGCGAACGCTCACTTGGTTCGTCCCGAGCCCGGCCACTTTGCCAAAAACCCCCAGGAGGAACTGGCGGCCGTCATCACCCGTTTCGATCCGCTCGGGGGTGGGCGTCACCACGGCGCCGGTGGCATCCTTGGGTAGTTGGACCTCAAACGTAAAGGCGATTTCTGCCGAGGCCTCAGGCCACTGCCAAACGAACGAGCGTGTGGCCTCAACGCTGGTCAGGTCGGCGTAGTACTCCAATTGTACGTCGTGGCTCTGGGTGTTGATGCTCACGTAGGCGACTTCGCCGACCACCTCACGGGTGTAGTCGGCCACCAGCAACGTGCCACCCTCGCCCCTTTGTGCCACCGCATGCGGCGTCACGACAAAAGCCGGCACGGGCAAAACAGCAACGGCCGGCAGAGAAACAGACGGCGCCAAACTCGCCCGAAGGATCACCAGCATGGCCGGACGGTCATACTCTGGCCACAAAGCGACATTCACAGAGGCCAATGGCGCTGTCGGGTCAGCGTTCGCTGGCGGCGCCTGAAACGTTGTGAGCACTGCAAGACAGCCAAGCCAACCGATCATCAGCATCTCCCTTGGCAACCGCGGACCCGACAGGTAGCGCACCAAGCGAATCCCGCCGGTCACTGGCCTATGTTCTACGTCCCAATCTGCGTCAGTCGCAACAACGGCCCATCGGTCGACGCCCCGTCACTCAAGTCCACGTTCGCGGTGATGGCCCAGGCGTTGTCACCCGCCGGATCGATGAGTCGCTGCACCACCGAGAATTGGCGAACTCCAGATTCCTTGATGAGTGTGTGCTCGGACAACCGCGCGGCGTGGTTAAACACAAGCGTGCTATGTTCCGCAAAATAGGGAGCAAGCACCTGGGCAAAACGTTCCTCAGTCCAACGCTCTGGGTCGGTCTCATCCGGCGGTTGCCACACGGCCGCCGCCGCATCCTCCCAGTTCTTCATCGACAGTGCTTTAACCAATACGTGAGCCTCGGCGCGCAGGCGTGACAGCAACGCCTTCCGGTCGTGCACAATGTCAAAGCGCGGCGCCTCGCCCTCTGTCGCAGGCTCCTCCCCGCCCTCCTCCAGGAGTCGCTCCCATTCCTTGATGAGACTCGTATCGACATGGCCAAGTACCGTGCGCAGGTAGGCCAACGCATCCAACAGCTCATCGGTGCGGTAGACCGAAGGCACCGATTGCACGAGCGTTTTGTAGGCGTCACTGAGGTAGCGCAATAACACTCCCTCGCTGCGCATCAGGCCGTACTCGCGCACGTAGTCATTGAAGCTCAGATAACGTTCTACCATGTCACGGGCGATCGACTTCGGTCGCACGTTGTCGGCAGCCACCCATGGGTGCACTTCGCGAAACGCATCAAAGGTCGCATAGAAGAAGTCGGCGTTCGGGCGCGGGTAGCTTACGTTTTCGAGTTCCGCAATTCGCTCATCGTAGGGCACGCCCGCGGCCTTCAGCTCGGCGATCTTATCCCCTTTGGCCTTGTCCTCTTGGCGTTCCAAGACAACCTGTGGGTTTTCGAGAATCGCCTCAACCAGCGACAGCACGTCCAAGGCGTAGGTCGGACTGGTAGGTTCTAGTTTCGCGAGCGTCTCGACCAAGTAGAGGGATAGCGCATGATGCAGGGAGAACTCCTTCTGCAACGTCGGCTTCACCTCAACATAGAGACGGGGATCCCATTCAGGCCGCGTAAGTGACAAGACCCCGACCGTTCGTAGCGACCGAAACAGCTGCGCCGCTTTGCGCCGATGACGTTTCTTCTGGGCGTCGCTGTCGTGGCAGGCCGCAATCAACGCGATGAGTCGGCGGTAGCCTGAATGCCGCTCGCCGTGCACAAGCTCACGAGACAAGAACGCCATGAGCATGCCGTGGTTCACGTCAAACTGCGAACGCAGCGGCTCGGGCTCAGAATCGATCAAGCGCTTGAAGGTCTCGATATCGTAGTGCACAAAACCTTTCTCAGGAGGCTTCTTCTTGACCAGTTTCTTATTGGGGTTCTGCGCCTGTTTCTCCGCAATGATCTTGTTCTCGATAATGTGTTCGGGCGCCTCGGCCACCACGCTACCTTGAGTATCAAACCCACGACGACCTGCCCGCCCCGCAAGTTGTTGAAATTCCCGCACCGACAACACGCGCACCTTGGTGCCGTCGTACTTACACAGCTTGGTAAACAGCACCGTGCGGATCGGAATATTCACGCCGACGCCCAGCGTGTCGGTCCCCGAGATGACCTTCAGCAGGCCGCGTTGCGATAGTTGCTCTACCAACAACCGATACTTGGGCAGGAGGCCCGCGTGGTGCACGCCAATGCCCTGCCGCACGAAGCGGCGCATCTCTTTGCCAAACGGTGTATCAAAACGAAACCCGCGAATGGCCGCAGTGACCGCCTGTTTATCCTCTTTGCTGGTTAGGTCGATGCTGGTGATATTCTGCGCTTCCTCAGTGGCCTCGCGCTGCGTGAAACTCACTAAGTAGACCGGCAACTTGCCCTCCCGGCCGAGCTCCGTCAGCGTGCGAAACAACTGCGATTCGACATAACGATAGTCGAGAGGCACGGGACGCTCGCGTGAACGAATCCACGCCACATCCTTGTCGGTACGTCGTTTCAGGTCCTGGGCGATCGGCGCCACATCCCCAAGCGTTGCGGACATCAACAAGAAGGTCGCATCATTCAGCAGCAATAGCGGAATCTGCCAGGCCACACCACGGTCAGGGTCAGCGTAGTAGTGAAACTCGTCCATAATAACGTAGTCCACTTTCAGGTAGCGACCCTCCCGGAGTGCCATGTTCGCCAGAATCTCGGCCGTACAGCAGATGACCGGCGCCTTCGGGTTGATGCTCGCGTCCCCCGTGAGCATACCTACCTTGTCAGCCCCGAGGTCCCGGCAAAGGGCGAAGAATTTCTCACTCACCAGCGCCTTGATCGGCGAGGTGTAAAACGACCGCGCGCCTTCGCACAATCCTTGGTAGTGCATCGTCAGCGCCACCAGCGATTTCCCCGAGCCGGTGGGAGTGTTGAGAATGACGTGCTTGTGCGCGGCCAACTCTAACACCGCTTCTTCTTGGGCGGGGTACAGAGCATAGCCAGCCTCGGAGGCCCACGTGAGAAAGCCATTCAGAATGGCATCACTGGTTGCCGCTGCCCCCGAAAGGACGCGGTCACCTAACGAACGTTTGGCATTTTCGGCAGAGGCTACCATGCAAGACTCACCCAAAGACCTGTTGCGACGTTGTGTTCACGCGCGGACGCCTGAGCGACAACGCGAGGACCTGCATTCTAGTGCCAGCGCCATCTGAGGTCCATGTTGACCACCATCGCAGACGGCCAGGGCGTGCGAGGGTTTAGGATCTCGACAGCCCTGCGTCGGGCACTGGATTGCCATGAACCACAGGTATGGACGCACAAAATCCGCGGCGTAGACATCGCCCAGCTGCCCGCGGCGTGATACGAAGCGGCGCCATGTGGTTGTTGCTAACCCTGTTCCTGGCGACTACGTCTGAGCCCACGTGGCTTGGCCCGCCTCCCCCCGAGAAGGTCCGGCGGATCGTCTCGTTGGCCCCTTCGGCCACAGAGATCATTTGCGCTCTCGATGCCTGCGATCGCTTGGTTGGCGTCACTCGCTACGACACCTATCCCCCCGAAGTATCCAACGTTGCGCGCGTGGGCGGTTTCGTCGACCCCGACAGCGAAACCGTCTTGGCGCTTCATCCAGATCTGGTGATTGGCGTTCCGACCAGCGGTGGCCGGCGCAGGGTGGACCTGCTAGCTGACCTGAAAGTGCCGGTGCTGATCGTACCGGGGCAAAACCTGGACGACCTGTGGCGTGCCATCGCCGTGATCGGCACCGCATTAAACAGAGAAACTCAGGCAACCGCACTGACGGCACGCCTGAAAGGCCAAATCACTCAGGCACGAGCCGAGGCGAAAAAACGCCCCCCCGTTCGGGTGTTGGTCCTCGTGGGGCGACGCCCCATTGTCGCTGTTGGCGCGGGAACCTTTCTGGACGAGCTTCTCGCGGTACTCCATGCCCAAAACGTCGTAACCCGCGGTGGCGCCTACCCCATCCTCGATCGCGAGGCCGTGATGCTCTCGGGCGCCGACGTCATCATTGATGCTGCCTATGGAGAGAGCCCAAGCTTCGACGAGTCTTGGCGGGAACTACGCGCCCAACCAGAAGCCCCCCGCATTGTCGAGTTGACCCAAGAGGCCTTACTTCGCCCCGGCCCTCGCCTGGGAGCGGCATTGACCACGCTTGGCAAGGCCCTGACCCTGGAACACCCGTGACGAGACGGCCGTCACTACAACTGCTGATTTTGGGACTCGCATTGGTTGTGAGTCTTCTGGTTGCGTTAGCATTGGGCACCACCAGCGTGGACTTCAACCTCACCGCCATCGACCCGCGCATTTGGGCCATTCGCCTGCCGCGAGTGGTGCTAGGCGCACTGACAGGCGCTGGACTTGGCATTGCGGGTGTGGCGTTCCAAGGACTGCTGCGCAATCCGTTGGCCGACCCCTATGTCGTGGGCGTCTCTGGCGGTGCCGCGCTCGGTGGTGTCCTCGCGCTCATGGTGGGATTGAGTGCGGCGCTTTGGCTACCGCTGGCGGCGTTTCTCGGCGCAGTGGCGACAGCGCTCTTGCTGTTCGCGGTGGCCCGCAGTGCGGGGCGCAGCGATCCACTCACGCTGCTGCTCGTGGGTGTCATCTTCAACGCCTTCGCCTCGGCGATCATCACGGTGATCAAAACCACCGTCTCAGCCGCCAAATCTCAAGAGATCCTATTTTGGTTGATGGGCGTCATCGAACCCCTGCCTTGGTCCACCATTGGCCCGCTGGCCGCCTATCTTGCGGTGGGCGGTGGCGTCTTGCTGCTGCTCGCCGGCCCCCTGGATCTACTTGCGATTGGGGACGACGAAGCCCGTGCCCTCGGCCTCAACGTCGAACGCGTGCGCCTATCGATCTTCCTCGCGGCGAGCCTGGTGGTAGGAGGCGTGGTTGCCACCACCGGCATGGTCGGATTTGTTGGCTTGGTGGTGCCCCACGTGCTGCGGCTACTTTTGGGGGCACGCCATCGTCTATTGCTGCCGGCCTCACTCCTGGGCGGCGCCATCTTCGTCGTCCTCGCGGATGCGGGCGCACGCTTGACCTTGCTCACCTTAGGCCGAGAAATCCCCGTGGGCGCCATCACCGCTGCCACCGGCGGGCCGTTCTTCTTGGCGTTGTTGTTGTCTCGCAAACGTTGACGCCTGCCCCCGACTCGGGCTTTGGTCGCGGCGGAAACGGTAGGTGTGACATGACTCGTGGTCGACTCATCGCTCTGGAAGGTATCGAAGGTTCAGGTACCACCAGCCTCGGCAAGGCATTGGCGGACACTCTGCGCGCCCGCGGCCAAACCGTGCATCTTACCGCCGAACCTTCGCGCGGTCCGATCGGCCTGTTGATTCGTCAGGTCCTGGGCGGCCAGGTACCAATGTCCAAACAGGCACTCGCGCTGTTGTTTGCCGCCG
>JAKLEG010000012.1 GCA_022703175.1 Myxococcota bacterium
AGTGGGTTGATAGGGTCTTTAGATAAAAGGTTCATCAACTTGCCCATCAGCACGCCGCCGGCGGTGGAGATCGCAAACGCGACCACACCCAAGCCAATGATCTTGAGCGTCTGTGCGGTGAGAAACTTCTCGGCACCCATCGTCAGGCCCACGCTCGTGCCCAAAAAGATAGTGACCACATTGATAATCTCGTTTTGCGAGGCTTTGTTGAGACGTTCAACAACCCCACACTCTCGCAGCAGGTTGCCCAACATCAGCATGGCAATCAGCGCCGACGCTGGCGGCACAAGCAGAATGCAAACCACGCACACGAGCAAGGCAAAGATAAGCCGCTCCAACTTGCTCACCTTGCGCAGCGAGCGCATGCGAATGAGCCGTTCCTTTTTGGTGGTGAGCAGACGCATCACGGGTGGCTGAATGAGAGGCACGAGCGACATGTAGGTGTAGGCTGCCACGGCGATCGGTCCAATGAGATGCGGCGCCAACTTCATCGCCGTGAAGATAGATGTCGGGCCATCGGCGCCGCCGATGATGCCGATGGACGCGGCCTCACCTGGCGTAAAGCCCAAGAAAATCGCTCCCATAAAGGTGACGAAGATGCCTAGCTGCGCCGCAGCGCCCAACAAGAGAGTGCGCGGGTTGGCAATAAGCGGCCCAAAGTCAGTGAGCGCGCCGACCCCCAAAAAGATGATGGGCGGGAACAGCTCCCACTGCACCCCGAGCGAGATGTAGTAGTACAAGCCCCCCGGTTCGAAGGTGCCATCGGGGCGCGTAAGCGGCGTATTCAACACCCCCATCGTGGGGAGGTTGGCGATGAGCGCACCGAAAGCGATCGGCACGAGTAACATCGGCTCAAACTCTTTGAAGATGGCCAAGTAAAATAGAACCAGCACCACGGCCCACATGATGAGCTGCTGGCCAGTCACAAGCGGAAAACCGGTGGTCGAGAAGAAGTCGATAAAGGCTTGCATCGAGATTTAGGCGATGAGCATGAGCCCAGCGCCTTCCTCCACGGCTGCACCGATCTGAGCGTAGATTTGGCCAACAGTACCAGCCCGAGGCGCGCGGATAGCGGTATTCATTTTCATTGCTTCGAGGGTAAGCAACAAGTCGCCCGACTTCACGGCCTGGCCCATTTGCACGTGGATCGCGGCCACCACGCCAGAGAGTGGACACACCACCGTGCCCGAGCCGGCCGTGGCCAGAGGTGCCGCCGCGACCGGAGATGGGCCTGCAATGCTTGGGACCGTAGGCGTCGCCAACGCCGGCGATTGCGAACGCACGGCTGCGCCGGCATCCTCAAACACCTCCACCGTAACATCGTAGTTCTTGCCGTCGACTGAGATCCGCATCCGCTTCAACTGCGTCACCACGTTCCACTCCTCGATCAACGAACGACCATTAGAAACTCAATAAAATCGCCACTGAGTTGACACAGCAAAGGCCTAGGACCGCCGCGGAACTTTGTGCGAACTAAAGATCTGCTCGCGCCCATGCGAGGTCCACGGATTGTTCCCGGAGGCTGGCGCCATGCTGACAATCTTATGCGGTTCGTCGATGATCGCCGCCACCGCAGCGGCAATCACCGCAGCAGGGGCATTCACGGCTGCCGGCTCGGGGTTTGGCGTCATGACTGGTTTGTGCCGCTGCCCGGCCTGTTTGAACGCCCAACCGACCGCGGCCGACATGAACCAGAGTCCGGCGAGCGCCGCCATGACGATCGCCAAGCCCGTCAGCTGGAATTGGATTGTTTCCCAAAAAGTAGGTGAATCCGGGAGCTTAGCGCCCGAAATCACCGCGACCAACGCGCGCAGAAGAGTGTTCATAGCGTGATGTTCCCGTGCTTTTTCGGTGGCCGGGTATCGCGCTTGGTGAGCAGATTGCGCAACGCCAACGCAAGGGTGCTGCGGGTTTGGGCAGGCTCAATAACTTCGGTGATCATATTGCGCTCGGCCGCCTGCCACGGCGACGCAAACCGCTCACGATACTCTTGCTCCAAGACGCGTTTCTTTTCCTTGCTGTCGCCCGCTTCGCGCAGCTGGTCCTTGTAGAGCACCTGCACCGCGCCTTCGGCCCCCATCACCGCAATCTCGGCGGTGGGCCAAGCGAACACCATATCGGCGCCCATATCCTTGCTGCACATCGCCAGATAGGCACCGCCATAGGCTTTGCGCATGATGAGCGTAACCTTGGGCACTGTTGAGGCCGCCCAGGCAAACAGCATCTTCGCACCGTGGCGAATGATGCCGCCCTTTTCCTGTGCGACCCCGGGCAAGAAGCCGGGCACGTCCATCATCGAGAGCAGTGGGATACTGAAAACGTTGCAGAAGCGGATGAAACGCGCGGCCTTGTCGGCAGCATCGATGTCGAGGGTGCCGGCCTTGACCATTGGCTGGTTGGCCACAACACCCACGACCACGCCTTCGATACGAGCCAAAGCACACACCACGTTACCGGCCCAATCGGCCTGGAATTCTAGAAAACGCCCGTCGTCGACCAAGCGCCGCATCACCAGCTTCACGTCAGAGGGCTCGCGCGGATCTGCGGGCACGAGCGCGTTCATTTCAGGGTCGCGGGTGAGCTCCAAATGCTCGGTCGGCCGGTGCGGCGGGTCGACCATGTTGTTTGCCGGCAGGTAGCTGAGCAACTCGCGCACGATGCGCAGTGCGTCTTGGTCATCCTCAGCCACAAAATGGATGTTGCCGCTGGTGCGGGCGTGCGCCTCGGCGCTACCGATCTCCGCCATGGTGGTGACTTGCCCGGTGGCCGCCTTGATAACGTCGGGCCCGCAGATGAACATTGAAGAGTTCTTGCGGGTCATGATGATGATGTCCATCAGCGCTGGCGAATACGCCGCGCCACCAGCACAAGGGCCGGCAATGATGGAGATTTGCGGCACGACGCCAGAAAGTAAGACGTTGTGAAAGAAAACCTGTCCGTAGCCAGACAAGCTCTCGACCCCCTCTTGGATGCGCGCACCGCCGGAGTCGTTGATGGCAATCACGGGGATGCCAACCTTCAAGGCATGCTTCATCACATCGACGATTTTTTCGGCGTGCATCTGACCCAAGGCACCGCCGCCTACCATGAAATCCTGGCTAAAAGCCGCCACCGGACGCCCATCTACGCAGCCAATCCCAGTGATGACGCCATCGCCAGGCAGCTCTTTAGCCTCCATGCCAAAGTCACGGCAGGCGTGCCGCGCATGCATGCCCATCTCGATGAACGTGCCGGCGCCAAACAACGCCTCCAGCCGTTCCCGAGCCGTGAGGCTACCCTTGGCATGTCGCTCAGCGACCTTGGCAGCTGGTGCGGCATCAAGAATTTTGTGACGACGTGCTTCGAGGGATTCAAGAAGAGCTGGCGTGACGGTCATCAGGCTATACCTTCATAAGGACTTCCGGGGTCCCGTCCCAGGGGCCGGCAGCTAACCACAGGTACCGCTACTCAGACAATCAAAGCGATTATGAGCTAGGCATCCAAGGAAACACTACAACTACCCTCTCAGGAGACTACGGCCCCAGGGTGACCACCCAAGAAGCCTACGGCCCCCCCTCCTGCCGCTTGCACAAAGTCGCTCGACGGGCCCGGCTCGCAAACCTGCGACCCCAAGCACAGAGGTGCACATGCCACTCGGCATCATTGCCCAACTAAGGTATGGAAAAGTCCACGAGGGGTCCCATGCGAAAAAATCCTTTTGACGCGATTGATCCGGCCATGAGCCACACCAAGAAAGCGCTGTTTGGGCCCTGGAGCTTCGAGCGCTGGATTACACTTGGCATGCTGTGTTTCTTGCAGACCTGCGCGGGCATCGGCATGGGTGACTGCAGCGGTGGCAATTTCAACCTACCTGTCGAGGCCTTTGAAAAATTCGGTTCCAAGAGCGACGACAGCAGCGCTCACATGGCACGCCCGCCACACACAGCGCTCTATGCCGAACTTGCGCAGCCCGTCGAGGCCCCTGACGACGCCGTTGCCGACGATGCGGCCCCTGAGCCTACCCCTGAAGAAACCGCTGAGCCGCATGAATTCTCAAACGCTGACTTCGACAAAGCCCTCGGGTTCATGCGCGCCAACGCGGCTTTGATCTGGACGTTAGGCGGCATCCTGTTGGTGTTGGTGATTGGCCTCACCGTGTTGTTCCAATGGCTGGGCGCCCGCGCAGTGTTTGCCTACATCGATAATCTCGCGACCTTCAGAGCCGAAGTCGAACGCCCTTGGCGCGAACAAGCGCCCCTTGCCGACAGCTATTTCCGTTGGCGATTGGGAATCATCGGTGTGCAGCTCGTAGGCTTGGCGCTGGTTGGCATTCCGACCGGCGTCTTGGCTTACCGAACCGTGGTTAATGGCGGCTCAGACGGCTGGTTGGCTTTGGTAACCTCGGCGCCCTTCTGGGTGGGCGTCGCAGGCGTGATTCTGGTAGGCCTGGTAAGCCTCATTATCATCATTGGCATGTACGATGTGGTGGCCCCCGTACAATATTGCCGACGCTGCACCACCGGGGACGCTATCGCGTTGAGCCTGACGCTCGTGGCCGAGAACTTCGGCGCCTTCCTGCTCTACTTGGTGTTGAAGCTACTCGTGAGCATTGCGTTTGCCATCATCATCGTGGCGGTAGGCCTGTTGACCTGTTGTTGCGGCTTCTTAGTGATGATCATCCCAGTGTTGGGACAAGCGCTCTTGCAGCCGCTCTGGGTCTTCCATCGCATGCTGTCGGTCTACTTTGTCGGGGGCCTCGACGCACGTTACGACGTGATCACGAGAGCTAGCAGCGTCGCGACACCAACACCCGCACCCTAGGACTCAGAACCGGTCGGTGCAGGCTGTTCGGGTTTCGGCTTAATCCAAGCAGAGGCCAACGCCGCGAGCAGCAGCACACCGACCACCACGCCCAACGACGCTTGCACCGGGATATGCACCCAATCGGCGATCACCATCTTGGTGCCGACGAATGCCAGCACGACGCCCAGGCCCACCTTCAGATAACGGAACTTGTCGATCACACGCGACAGCAAGAAATACATGCTGCGCAAGCCAAGAATCGCGAAGATGTTGGAGGTAAAGATCACCAAGGGGTCGGTGGTAACGGCCATCACGGCCGGGATCGAGTCCACCGCGAACACGATATCGGTGGTTTCGATGACCACCAAGACGAGAAACAACGGCGTCGCCAAGAGCCGGCCATCTACCCGCGCAAAGAACTTCTGTCCGACGTAGTCTTTGCTGAGAGGCACGAGTTTGCGTGCCAGCCGTAGCGCGGGGTTCTTTTCGGGGTCAACCTTGCTGTCGCTGCCAAACAGGATCTTGATGCCGGTGAATATGAGGAAGCCGCCAAACAGATAGATCATCCAATGAAACGCGTTCATCAGACTCGTGCCAACAAAGATGAAGGCGCCGCGAATCACCACCGCCCCGACGATGCCCCAAAAGAGTGCCCGGTGTTGCAAGTGACCTGGCACCGCGAAGTAGCCAAAAATAATGAAGAAGACGAACAGATTGTCGACTGAAAGCGCCTCTTCGATGACGTAGCCCGTCAGGAATTCCAGCGCCGTTTTCTCGCCCAGCTTAAAGTAGATACCGAGGTTGAAGAGCAACGCCAACGCCACCCAGACCGCGACCCACACCCCGGCCTCTCGGGCAGAGGGCGCGTGGGCCTTGCGCTGAAACACGCCAAGATCGAGCACCAGCATGCTGATAACGGTCAGGGCAAAGACCACCCACATCCATGTGGGGAAGACACTGTGAACCATCGGTTCCTATCCTCGATGAGTGGAAACCTTGTTCTCTAACACCTCGGCGGACCCGTCACCAGAGCATTGACTCGCCCTTCTGACGCCGTGTGCTTTGACTCCCGGTCGGTTCACTGGCACCGATGCACAGATCCAAACGACCGTTTGTCGCCATTAGATGAAGACAAAAGCCAGGAGGTTTCGATGTTCCGCTCACTCTTGCCTCGCGAGACGAGCTTCTTCGACTTTTTCGAAAAACATGCCGCCGTCACGGTGGAGGGAGCGAAGGAATTCCAAAGCCTGGTAGCGGCCACCGAACCCCAGGAGGACAAAGTTCGGCGCATCAAAGAGATCGAACACGAAACCGATGTGATCACTCACCAATGCGTGGAGGCGTTGCATCTCACCTTCATCACGCCAATTGAGCGCGACGACATTCATCGGCTGATCAGCCGGATGGATGACGTGATGGATCTGATCGACGCGGCGGCCGAACAGATTCTGCTCTACCAGCTCAAAGAGATGACCCCCGAGGTACGCGCGTTTGCCGATATCTTGGTGCGCGGCACGGAGCTTGTGGCGCAAACGGTGAAAGGCCTACGCAACATGAAGGCCTCCGAGGAGATCAAGAAACACTGCGTCGAGATCAACCGCCTCGAAAATGAAGGGGATGGCTTGTTCCGCAAGGCGATGGCGCAGCTGCTTAACCAAGAGACCAACGCCATCAAAGTCATCAAGTGGAAAGGTGTCTACGAGAACCTGGAGTTCGCCACCGACCGCTGCGAGGACGTAGCGAACATCGTCGAAGGCATCCTGTTGGAGCATGCGTAGACTATGACCACGACGCTCTGGGTCATCGTCATCGGGACGGTTGCGGCCGCCCTGATCTTTGATGTGATCAACGGTTTCCATGACGCGGCTAACTCGATTGCCACGGTGGTATCGACGCGGGTGCTGTCACCTCGCGTGGCGGTGATGTGGGCGGCCTTCTTCAACTTTGTCGCCATGGGAGTGTTCGCCCCGAAAGTCGCGAACACCATCGCAAAAATCGTGAAGATCAATCCTTCCGACCACGCGTTCGTCTACGTCGTGCTCTGTGGTCTGTTGGGCGCCATCGTCTGGGACCTGCTCACCTGGTGGTGGGGCTTGCCGACCAGCTCATCGCACGCTCTGATCGGCGGCTTCGGTGGCGCCGGAGTGGCGTACGCCGGTTGGGACATATTGCAGTGGCACAAGCTGGTTGAGACGTTGATCTTTATTCCTGCTGCACCACTCATCGGCTTTGTGCTCGGATTGACGATCATGCTGGCGGTCGTCTGGATTGTGCACAAGCAACGACCGGCGAGAGTGGACAGCATCTTCAGGCGCGGACAACTGCTCTCGGCGGGTTTGTACTCATTGGGGCACGGCGGTAACGATGCGCAAAAGACGATGGGCATCATTGTAGCGCTCCTCATCGCCGCTGGCGCGATGTCGCCCACCACCGAGCTGTCTCTCACCAACCCGCAGACCCTGTGGATTATCCTGAGCTGTCACCTGGCCATGGCGATTGGTACCGCCTTTGGCGGCTGGCGCATCGTCAAGACGATGGGGATGAAGATCACAAAGCTCCAACCCATCGGCGGCTTCTGCGCAGAAACCTCCGGAGCGATCACGCTGTTTTTGGCTACCGGCTTGGGAATCCCAGTCTCGACGACGCATACGATCACCGGTTCGATCATTGGCGTCGGCGCCACCACCAACCTCTCGGGCATCAAGTGGGGCGTTGCGACTCGCATCGTTTGGGCCTGGTTGTTCACCATCCCGGCCGCGGCCATCGTGGCAGCGGGTTGCCTCTACATCGCACGTTGGCTTGGCGCCTTCTGAACTCCAAACGACAGTAGGCCATTCAACACAATGGCGAGCACCGTGCCTACCGCGATGCCGGCCAAGTTGAGTGAGCCTACCGTGACCCCCTTCACACCGATCCCGGTGGCGACAATCAACGACGCCCCCGCAACCACCAGGTTCTTATGGTCGGCGAAGTCCACCTTGGCGTCCATCCAGATCTTGGCCCCCATCAACGTGATGAGGCCGTACAAAATCAACGTGACGCCGCCTAGCACCGGGGCGGGAATCGACAGAATCACCGCGCCAAACTTGGGACAGACACCGAGTACCATCGCGATGCCGGCGGCCATGATAAAGTTGTAAATCGAAAAGACCCGGGTGATTGCCATGACGCCCATGTTCTCAGCGTAGGTGGTCTGCGGCGTACCCCCGCCCAGCGCTGACACCAAGGTGGCCACCGCGTCCCCCAGGTAGGCACGCCCGAGCATGGGCGACAGATCCCGGTTCATGTACCCAGAGATCGCCGCGATGTGCCCTTTGTTCTCGGCCACCAGCACCACAAACACCGGTGCGATCACCAGGATGGCTTCCAGACTTAGGCGCGGGGCGGTGAACGTAGGCAGCCCTAACCAAGCAGCATCGCCCACGCGCATCAGCGCGGCCGGCTCCACGACACCGAGCGTCCAGGCGACCGCGTAGCCAACCAGCACGCCACTCAAGATAGGCAACAACTTCAAGAACCCCTTCAGATAGACAGCCACCAGCGCAGCCACACTGAAGGTAAGCACCGCCACCAGGAGTTTGCGGTAGTCGTCCCCCGTCGCGAGCGTCAACGAGGCATTCAACGCGTGCGTCACGCTGGAACTGGCCAAGTTTAGGCCGATGAGCGCCACCACGCTGCCCGTGACCACTGGCGGCATGAGCTTGTCGATCCAGGCCGAGCCCCAGCGCATGGTGATCACGGCGGCCCCGGCATAAAGGACGGCCGCGCACGCAACTCCGCACAAAGCCTCCGGAATTCGTTCCGGGCTGCCTCCGGTGATAGCCAGCACCGGGCCAATGAACGCAAAGCTTGAGCCCAGATAGCTCGGCACCTTCATGTGCGTCGTCGCGATGAAGATGAGCGTGCCAACGCCAGAGAAGAAGATCGCCACCTGCGGATCGAAGCCCATCAAGATCGGCGCCAACACCGTAGCCCCAAACATTGCCACGACGTGCTGCAACCCCATGGGAATCAAACGCGTAAGTGGCACCTTGTCTTCGGGATACAACATCGCAACAACCCCCTTCCGCTGGCAAAGCAACGCATCCTGCCCTAGATGGGCCTCTCGACTAACGCACAACCGACCTTCAATCCACACAACACGGCCCGCCCCGAGCTGTGGCCCAGCTGCGCCACAGCTGCGGCGAGACGCGTCACCTGCACGGCGTTCGCCTCTGCCAACACCGTCAGAAGCATCGCGATTGGACGCGGATATCGCTGGGCGCAGGCCATCTCTAGCATGAGCGCGGACAACGCGGTGGTGCGTTGGCACACGGTAGCCTTGAGATGAGTCACAAGCTGAGCGCGCAATTCATCGCAGCGTGCCAGCTGCAAACCGGCCAAGAGTCCCACCAACAGGTCGTCGCCCGCGGGCGTCAAGCCCCCCCCCAAGCCCACGAGTGGCAACGCACGTTCGGCAACCGGTTGGGCCGCAAATCGCTGCAAGGTCGCCATCAGCTCAGCGTGAAACGGATCGACAAAAGGTAGGTCGGGCAAAGCCTGCCACGACACTGGCGCAATGGCCACGGCCGGCGTAGGCACGAGCTGCAATTCGCCAAGGCGCTCGGTGAAGTCTATTTGCATCGGCACGGCGGGAGTCCCTAGGGCAAAACCCGCCGCGCCATGGTGTACCAAGCAAACAGGCCGGTCTCGACGTCCATCTTGTCGTCCCCCTCGTCCCAATGCAGCGCTTTGGCCAGAATACGCACTGCGTCAGTGTCCTCGCTGTCGAAAGCTAACAGCTCAAAACCGTGTGACTCCCACTCCTCGCGAGTGAATGGTGAATGGCCATCGGCCCAAGCCACATATTCCATCGCCTGCGACGGCGACGGGGCAGGACAAATGTTGTAAATCACCACCAATCCCTCCGGGCTCAACGCGTCGCGTAGTCGCTCCAGAAACGTTGGGATCGGAACCCCTAAATCGAGCAACTGTTTTGGATTCAACTTCTGGTGCGGTAACGGCTGCGGTCGGATGTAGCCACGTTTCAAGGTGTTTTTGGACACAAACAACTCCACACCGGTGCCCACCTGCGTACGGATATGAGCCTCGACAGGCCACCGTCCATGCACCAGCGAGAGCGTGCCGGGAGGAAAGGCACGGTCACTGGGTTCGGCGTACAGCACCGGGAGCAGCGGATGCAGATCCACGCCCAACACCTGCGCGCCGGCACGAGAGAACAACTGCAACTGACCGATATCGCCATAGCCAAAATCCACAATCTTTTTGCCATTCAGGCCGGTCACTCCCGCCTGCTGGGCCATCAACTCCAAGAGCCGCGCATACGCGAGCGGTGACGAGTACTTGGCGTAGTACGCAGTGTCGTCTAAAACCTCCCGCGTCAGGAGCCTTTGCTGCTCGGCCGACAAACCGCTGCGTTCACGTTCTGAGTAAGCCAAGCCTTTGTCTTTGTTGCGCCACACGACGCGCGGTGCCCGAGCCGGCAGATGCTGGGCAGCACGCAACACGTCTTGCACCCACGGCGTCGTCACGGTTTCCAACACCCCCGGCAGGTCGCGTCGCAACGTTTCGGTGTAGGAGGCCGAAGGCACAAGCGGCGGCGTCACCACCGCTTCGTTGCTGCCCTGACCATCGCTCTGCCAACAACCAGCACTCACAGCGAGAAGCAGCCCAAGCCACCTCGCCGTCGGCAGTCGCGTGCACCACTTATCGCCGTGAATCGAATTCATTGCGACGAGCATCGTGCGGCACTGCCCGATGAGTCAATGCTCGACGACGGTGCCGCGTCCCCTCGCGTCGACACGTTGATATGCTATGACGCAAGTCGCACGCCTGCCCCCCACTGTGAGGCCGCAAACGATGAACTTCATCGATAAGCTCTATCAAGCCGTGGCGACCGCGTACGCTAAACCACTTTTATACGAAGTGCGGGGCGAAACTCTCAACGCGACCACTGGCGAGGAGCTCCAAAGCCTGGTGGACCACGTGCGTGGCTTCCTTGCGGCCTATGGAATTAAGCCAGGTGACCGCGTGGGGCTTTGTGCCAGCAACTCAGCACGCTGGATTGCCGCCGATCTGGCCATCCTCGGCGCGGGCGCTATCGTGGTACCGCTGTATGATCGCCAAGCCCCAAAGGAACTGGCGGCGATGCTGCACGACTGTGGCGCGGCAGTGGTGTTGGTGGAAGAAGCCCGGTTGTGCGATGCCTTGGCGCAGGCCTGGCCAAGCCACGCGACGCTGGCACTGTTCGACGACGTCTTCGCTCATGCTCCATGGGCCGCTGACCCCACGCACCACGCCGATACCGATTGCATCTCGTTGATCTACACCTCGGGCACTAGCGGCGAGCCGAAGGGAGTGCTCTACACCGTCGCCAACGTCGACTTCATGCTTACGCGCGCCACGGCCCGCATGCGCGAAATGGTTGAGCATCACGAAGGTCAGGAGCGGATGTTTCACTACCTACCGTTCGCCTTTGCCAGCTCCCGCATCACGCTGTGGGTGCAACTGCTACGCCAGAGTCCATTGTACCTGTCGACGGAGCTAAAAAATCTGCCGAGCGAGCTTGCCGCGGTGCAACCCCACTACTTCTTGAATGTACCCGCGATGCTGGAGCGGATCCGTACAAGTGTCGCACAAAAAGTTCAGGAACGAGGAGGCATCGCCACCCGGATCTACACTGCCACCGTCGCGGCCTACGAGCGCCTGCACCTTGGCCGCTGGAACATCAAAGACCAAATCTTGGTGAGCCTGGGAAAGACCCTGCTTTTTCGGCGCATTAAGCAGCAGGTGGGTGCGAACCTAGAATTCCTCATCTGCGGTTCGGCCCCGCTTGCCGAATCGACGCAACGCTGGTTCTCGCTCTTGGGCGTACCGGTCTACCAAGTCTATGGACTCACCGAGACCACGGCGATTGTCACGATGGATAGTTTGGGCCGCACGCGACCTGGCCACGTCGGCCGCCCCATCGCCGATGTCGAGCTGAAGCTCACCCCAGAGGGCGAGCTATTGTGCCGGGGCGGAAACATCTTCCCAGAGTATTGGCAACGCCCCGAAGCAAGCCACAAGGTGCTCTGCGATGGTTGGTTTCACACCGGCGATTTGGCGGAGCTGAGCCCCGAAGGTGACGTGAAGATTATCGGCCGCGCCAAGGACTTGGTCGTACTGCAAAGCGGTTTCAACATTGCCCCCGATCCGCTTGAAGCGCGCTTGGCCGAGCACGCTTTGGGCGCCCAGGTGATAGTCGTTGGCCACGGCCGCCCCTATTTGACCGCGTTGTTCGCAGGCGGGCTGAGCGAACCGCAGGCACAACAAGCGCTGGATGCCGTGAACGCTGACTTGCCTCACGCCAAACAGATCCGCCGCTGCAAGGTCGTACCTGACACCTGGAGCAACGACAACGGTCTACTCACCGCCAACCTGAAGCTCCGCAGAAGCGTGGTTGAGCGCCGTTATGCAAACGAAATCCAGTCGCTTTACGGATAGTTACGAGCCTTGTGCCGGCGCACCCGCGGGCCAGGCGCGATACGGATACCGAAAGTGGTGCTGCTGGGCAAACTGCAACAGCGGATAGCAGTAACTGGAAAACGCCTTCGGCCGCTGGCCTAACTCCTCAACGATGCGCTGGTTATCGAACACCGTGTTCCAAAACAGGTACGGCATAAACACCTTGAGCAGCATGGCACCGCGACGCAGCTCACCACCCTGCGGATGCGCGAGAAGATTCACCAACAGCTCAAACGGCTTGCGGGTCCAGGGAACGAAGACGGGGCCGCGTTTACCGCGCGCGTGCGCCACAGCGTCCGCAATGGCCTGAAAGCGCTCCGCGTCGCTCCCGGCAGATAGGTGATAGGTGTCGTACCGAAGCCCGGGCTTTTGGTGTAACCCAACAATCGACTCAGCAATGAAGTCGCCCGGCACAATGTCCAGACGCGCGTCGGGAGAGAAAGGCAGAGCCGGCAGCGCCGCCAACGCCACGAAGGCACGCAACATGTCGAACTGCGTCGTCTCCGCGTGGCGGCTGTCCCCTAAGATGATAGCCGGCCGCACAATCACGAACTTGCCTGCAGGCACGAGCTCGCGCACTAGGTGCTCGGCCAACTTCTTGGTACGAGCATAGGGATCGTAATCCTCCCTCTGCCAGTCGATCGCGGCGTCTTCCAACACATGCTCATCTTGGCGGTGTCCTGCGACCGCCTCGGTGCTCACGTGGGTAAAGCGATTCAGGCCATGGTCGGCGTCGATGGCGCGCGCCAGTTGGATCACGGTCAACGCGCCCCGCAAGTTGACGTTGTAACACGTCCGCTCCGATTTACGGGTCAGCGCGGCCGCGCAATGAATAATGCCGTGAAGTTGTGACACCAACGTACGATAGTTGGCCTCGCCTTGCCCCAAGCGCGGTAGCGTCACGTCTCCCAGCACCACCCGCACACGCGAGGCCAAAAACTCGCGAAAATGCTCCAGCGAAAGGTGCAGCTGCAAGGCGTGCCAAAGCCGCGACATCGCCTCGGCTTCGCTCTGGGCACGCACCAGCAACACGAGAGGATCCTGATGCTTCTGCAGCAACTCGGCGGCTACATAAGCGCCCACGTAGCCCGTGGCGCCAGTCACCAAAATACTCATCGTCTAGGCGCCTCTCACCCGCCGACATTGCAGCGGTTCATGATGCACCACTGTTTTGAGGGTGCAACGGTTGCAGTTGGTGCAAGCCACTTCGAATTCCGGTTCGTCGCGCAAACGTGCGGCGAGATTGGGTTGCAGAATGAACGGCCGACACATCCCAACAAAATCGGCGTGGCCTTCGCGCAGCGTGGCCTCCATGACAGCACGTGAGCGAATCCCGCCCACTGCGATCACCGGCGCTTTGACCCGCGCCTTCACCTGAGCTGTGGCCTCTAGGTGATAGCCCTCGGCAAACTCACACTGCCGTCGTAGCTTGCGTTCAAACAGGCGCACCGCCATTCGTTCCAAAAAGCCGCGTTGCTCCATGATCAAGTCCATCGGCACACCGCCGCGTGTGGTGGACAATCCGCTTTCGACGATGCCGCCGCTCACCTCAATCGCATCCACGCCCAACGCATCCAACATCACGCTCACGGCCACGCATTGCTCCACAGTAACGCCACCGGAAATGTTGTCGTGGCTGTTAAGTTTGACGGCAACGGGAAAGTCGTCTCCGACCGCAGCCCGAATCCGCCTGAAGATCTCCATCAAGAAGCGTGCCCGGTTGGCCAACGAGCCGCCAAAGCGGTCGCGGCGACGATTGGTGTAGGGCGATAGAAACTGATTCACCAGGTAGCCGTGCGCGCCATTGATCTGCACGCCCGCAAAGCCTGCCGCCTGCACGCGCCGAGCCGCGGCTACGTAAGCCTCAATGGTACTCTCCACCTCGGCTTCGGTCATCGCACGCGGTTTGATCAAGGTCACTTTGTCGCGTACTGCTGAGGGTGCGATGGGCGTGGTACCAATCAGCTCGGGGTCCGCCTGCCGACCGCCGTGGTTCAGTTGTGCAAACAGCAGGCCACCTTCGGCTCGCACCGCGCGGGTAACCTTCTCAAGTTCCGGGATCACCTCGTCGCTGTCGGCCACCAGTCCCGGTTGGGCTTGCCCAGCCCAATGCACAAAGTAATTGCCCGCAATCAGAAGCCCGGCGCCGCCTTGCGCCAAGCGCCTATAGAGCGACACATAGGCCTCGGGTACATGCCGACCATCTCGTGCGATGCACTCGATGGTGGCAGTGCGCACCAACCGATTGGGAATGGTTAGTCGACCCATAGGTGCGGGCTGAAACAACATCGATATCGGCATCACGCCACCTCCTGCCGCACCTCGACAGGCGAACCCTCAGGCACGTGGGCCACCAGGCGTTCTAGGGTTGGACTGAGCGGCGGCAAGTAGCCCCGCCAGTCCTCGGGCTCGGCAGCCAAGGTCACACCCGGAAAGCGCTCAGCCACGAAGCGCCTCAAGAACTGCCCCATGCGCGCCATCTCCCGCAGGTAGCCTGGCACCGCGGCCAGGTTCGCCGCGTGCACGCTCTCGCGTTGGGTGAGCAATCGCTCCAACGCAACGTACAACTTGTCGCCTAAATTCGGGTCATCGGTGGTCAGATAGTAGTCCAGCTGACCAGCCTCGACACACAGGTTGTGAAGCCGTTCATCCATCGAAACCGCCACCGCCGGCACACCGCCAGCCATCGACAGCACCTTGGCGTGGTAGCGGGAGGTCACCAACAACTGTAGCTGCCGCAACAACGCCGTCATTTGGTAACCGTCGTAACGCTGCGACTCAAACACCGCCGCTGGTGACCTAAGGATCTCCCTCAAATCAGCACATGCCGGCCGGTCTAGCGCCTCCATCCCGAACAGTACCACTTGCATATGATGCTTCTCGGCGAAGTCATCCACTGCGCGCGCCAGGTGCGTGAGGTACGCGCGATAGCTCTGCCTGCGCGCCGTTGAGGCCGCAAAGAAAAACCATTTTTCGTAATGATCTTCCCAGTTTCCCGTCCACAACGCTTTGAGCGTGCGCGCCACGCTCGGCTTGAGCGGCCAATGGAACGGATTGATCACCGCCACCCCCAACAGTGGCTTGTGGCGATCCCAACCCGCCTGATTCACGAGCTCCTGCTCGGCCCAGGCGGCTGGCGCAGGCTCGGTCGGCCAGGCGGTGTCGGTGCCTCGAATTCCGTCCAAACCCAACTGATGCAGCAACTCCAACGATGGCTCGGTGCGCGCAATAAAGTAGGTGTCCCGACACAGACGCTTGGCGGTCCACTCGACAAAGGGATCCATACGCCCAACTTCGGAGCCGTAGGCGATGCACGGCTTGCCTTGCACTTGCGCCACCCCAGCGGCTTCACAAAAAAAGTAGGTCAAACCATTGCCGAATTGGCTCTTTAGCGTGCTGCCTTCGGCCAACACCACCATGTGATGATGGCTCACGGCTTCGAGCGTCGGCTTGAAAAAAATAGTGGTGTACGGCACCTGGCGATTGGGGGGAGGAAAGTAGACCTGGCTGGCAGCGGTATTCAACGACATCACGCCAACCTCGATGTTCTCGTCGCCCAAGACCCGGCGGAACTGCTGCACCATCGCGGCCGCGCGCAAGTCAGCGCCGGTGTTGCGTTTGCCGGTGTAGCCTACGACCAGAATCCGTAGACGTTCTCCCGACTTCCAGGTGGCCTTGGACCACACCCGGCCCAGCTGCGTGCTGGCCAAAACCGCCAACCCTGTCACGTTGTCCAGTGGCATCACACGCCCCCCAGAAATCACGAAAGTTGCCGAGCCTATAGAAAGAGTCGCGCCGGACGGCAAGGGCTGCACCTGCCGCTGCGACCCGGTGATTGCAAAGTGGGGCTCTCCCGTGCGACAGCCCCGTGAATAAGCTCCACCGTCTCACGCATATGTCGCCCAAACGTCACACCGATGAGACGCTCTCCTCGGGGCGCGTGGATCCCCCTAATACTTCGTTGGATTCTGCTGCCCAAACGTTGGCACCAACCCTGCAATGTCACGCTCGGGCAGCGCGACTGCCCCATAACCTACGGAGACTTTCATGTACCGAACGGCAATGATGACTTGGTTGGCAGGAAGCTTGGCGGCCACCTCAATGGCGTTTACAGGCTGCGGCAGCGACGCGACCCTCGCGACGCCGAACGACCCGGTGACGACGCCTGATATCGGCACCGAGATTCGTTCCGACAAAGTCCGCGACACCACGCCCACCGTAGCCGACGCAGCCATTGCTGAACTCGCAACCGGCAACAGTGCCTTCGCGCTCGACCTGTACACCGAGCTGCAGGCGGCCGAAGGCAACTTGTTCTATTCCCCCTACAGCGTCTCGCTGGCGCTGGCGATGACCTACGCAGGTGCGACCAACGACACGCTCACAACAATGGCCGACGTGTTGCATTTCACCCTCGCCGAGCCTGAACTGCACCCGGCCTTCAACGCACTAGATTTGGACCTCCTAAGTCGCAGCCACGCCGCCGACGGTGGCGAAGGTGCGGGCCTGACGCTGACGCTCGCCAACGCCTTATGGAGCGATGGCGAAGGCTTCTTGATGCCCTTCCTCGATACGTTGGCGGAGAACTACGGCGCTGGCATGCACCTCGTAGACTTCGCGCAGCCTGAGGCCGCAGCCGCGAGCATCAATGCTTGGGTTGAAGAGCAGACCGAAAGCAAAATCAAAGACTTGCTGAAACCCGAAAACCTCATCGACGCCCGCCTGGTGCTCACCGACGCGATCTATTTCAAGGCGCAATGGGCCAAGCCCTTTCCACGCGAATTGACAGTGGATCACGACTTCGCGCTCTTGGACGGCAGCCACATCGCCGTACCCACGATGGTTCAGGCCGACATGTTTGCCTATGCCGCTGGCGACGGCTACCAAGCGGTGCAACTTGACTACGATGGCGAGGAAACCTCGATGCTGGTAGTACTACCCGACGCTGGCCGCTTTGCCGAGATCGAAGGTGGCTTTGACCCGGCGTTTATCGCGGCCATCGTGGATGCACTCGTCGACACCGATGTCTCGGTAATGTTGCCGCGCTGGAGCTTTGAGTCCACGTTCAGTCTCGCCGACACCCTGAAGGCGCTGGGCATGGGCGAGGCATTCTCTGCTGCCGCCGACTTCTCGCGCATGGACGGCACCGGTACGCTGTACATCAGTGACGTCCTCCACAAAGCCTTCGTGGCCGTCAACGAGGATGGCACCGAGGCCGCCGCGGCCACCGCCGTGGTGATGGTGAACGGTATTCCCGAAGCCAACGTGCATGCCGATCGGCCCTTCCTGTTCGTGATCCGCGACAACATCACCGGTACAATCCTATTCGTTGGCCGGGTGCTCAACCCCGCCGCATAACCTCCAGGAGGCAGTTAACCCACCGGCCATGATGATGCTAACTCCGCATGAACGTTTGCTGGTTGCCGCCCTGGCCGGGCTTTGCGCCTGCGGCGAAGGCGCCACGGCCATCAGACTCGTACTCACCCCCGAGCCTGTCGTGAACTCGCCCACCGAGGTGGCCGCCCAAGCTCGTACGCTCGAAGTGATTGTGGATGCCGCCTTTGGCCTCGAAGGCATCGGCGCCGCTGGGCTCACCTCCGGGGGCGGCACCGCATTGGATCTCGACAACGACGACCTACTGGAAGTGAGTTTTGTGAGCACCAATCCCGAACCAGGGAGCCTCCCCGTATTGGAACTGGGATTGTCGAGTAACTTGGGTCGCAGCCTGACCTTTTCGGTGTACGGCTACGATGGCGAGGCCACGCACGTAGCTGCCGAGGCGGTGGCCTTTGGAGCTGTGACGGCATCCGGCGCGCAGGGCGAGATCCGTTCGGTGGGATTGCCGTTCAACCTACGCGCCGCCGCCCGCGCCCCGCAAGTCATCATGATGGTGCCAGCCGATGGTGAAATTGGCGTGCCAACGAATTTGGCCTACATCACGGTGGTGTTCTCGACCCAAATTGCCGCCACCTCGCTGACGGAGCAAATCCAGTTGGTAGGTGAGCAAAGCGGCATCGTCAACACTCGGGCAGAACTCACCGATGCGCTCTTTTTAGATAGCGATGGCACCCCGGCTACCCGCTCGGTGCTGCGTCTGTTTGTCAGCCTTAACGTCGATGGCGATAGCTACACCCTCACCATCGCCACAGGGATTGCGAGTACCGCCGGCCGCACACTGGACCAAAGCCTTGCTCTGCCAAACGCCCAACCCTGGGTGGCCCATTTCAACGCGCCCGCCGTGGTGAATGGTCCACCCGATTGCACGACCTGTCCGCCAGGCTATGGCTGCGTTGAAGATATCACCGGCTGTGTCCCCATGATGAGTTGCGCTGCAGGCTGCCAGACCGGCTTCGTTTGCGACCCCTTGCTCGTCGCCTGCGTCGATGATTGCCGCCTATTCGGGACCTGTCCAAGCGGCGCAGCGACCTGCCAAGCACAGGGGATGGATGCTGGGCTGTGTCGCTAAGCGACTCGCGGGCTACAAATCACCCACATGCGTCACGCCGCTATCATTCGAATCGCGTGTTAAGTAGAGCGTGCTCGCCCCCACCACAGCCGCAAGTGCCACACCACCGGCAATCCATAGCCACGGACGTTGATACCAGACGTCTACGGTGGCAGCGGGAAATAGCCGCCGCATCAGCTCCGCCGCGTAAGGTGGCAACGCTGCGCGCCCCCCGACCACGGTCTCTTGCAGGTCCTGCAATGCCAAGCCTTGTGCGGTGTCAAACAGCCGGCTGCGCACCAGCGCAGTGGGCCCAAGCCCGGCAAGGCTCAACGCCAAAACCCTAGGTGCCTTGAGTTGCACACCTACGCTTAGCAGACAGAGCTCAAGCCCAAGACACTCGCGTCCCGGGGGCGTCGCCCGTGCCAACGCTGCGTCCAGTTCTTCCGGAGGCACGACTTGGATCGAGCCGAGCGCTGTGCCTTCGGTTTCCAAGGTGCGCCGCAAAAGCTCACCTTGCTCGGGTTCAACCCCCACCACATCCACCGGCAGAATCGCCACGAGCGCTGGCGGCTGAGGCACAAGGTGTGCACAGCCGGTGCCGATCATGAGCACGGCCCAACAGGCGCCTACGACGCGCGCACAAACGACCTCATGGCTCCAGCACCGCGGCAATCGCATACAATTCCTCGTTGGCAAGCTCATAGCGTCCTTGCAACGTGGATGCCAACGCCGCCTGGGCACGCTGAGTAAGTTGTTTACGAGTGGATTCATCGAGCGTCTGGCTGGCCAGCGCTGCACCCAACCGCTTCAACTTGGCATCAATAAAAACGCGGTCGACGGTTACGCGCGAAATTGCAACCGCAAGGTCCTCAAGCTCACCAAGGGGTGCCTCCCCTTGCTCCACCTGGGCTGTAACGCGATCAAAGCTGGCACTTAACGCCGGCAGATCTTGGCGTTGGAGCTTGCGCGCCTTGAGACTTACATACAGCTCAGCCAAGCGTGCGCGGGCAAGTTCGCAGCTCTCAGCCTGCACGTCTTTCACAACCCCTGCTTGGGCCAATGCCGGGGCAGGGTCGGCTGGCACGGGCTGAAGCCGAGGCTGCGCAGCGGACGTCTTGCGCAGTACACGTAGCAACGGCGGTGCGGGCTCGGGTGTTATGACCTTGGGCTCAACGGCGGATATGATGCCGAGAGGTTTAGATAGGCGTGCAGATGGCACCACACTGGACGTGACCACTTCTGTGGGAAGCACCCGCCACCAGGAAGCCCCCGCCGCAATTGCTGCCAAACCCAGGGCTCCCACGAAAACGGCTCGCACACGCCGAGGGGTCGGTTGTCCTCTCACCTGGCCTGCCAATACTTCGGTTTTGTGACCGACCTTGGGCTGGATGGACGTCGCCGTAGGTAGCTCACGGGCAGATGTAGGCGCCGGGAGGGGCGGTGCTGCCCCCAGGGCTTGCGTTACCAACGTCGCCAGCGCCTCTTGGGCACTTCCCAGATCTTGCTCAAGGCCGGCAACCCGAAGCTCGGCCAACACGGCCTCAGCGCTCACTAAGCGCCTCTCGGGCTCAGCAGCCAACAGGCGTGCCAACAGCCGGTCGAGCGCCATGGGTAGCTCAGGTCGCAAACTCGATGGCGCGCGCCAAACCGGTCGTTCGGCTGCCCGCAAGAATGCCGCATCATTCTCAGCGGTGAGATAGCGTTCGCCGGTGAGCGCCTCAAACAACACCAAGCCCAAACCATACAAATCGGCACGTGCATCTAGCTCATCACCGCGGGCTTGCTCGGGGCTCAAATAGGCAAGCTTACCCTTGATGGCATCTCGCGCGGTACGCAAACTCCGGGCTTTCGCCTTGGCGACCCCAAAATCTCCGAGTTTTACCACGCCCCGTCGCGACAAGAGCACGTTGGCCGGAGTAACATCCCGATGCACGATCCCAAGCGGCGTACCGTCATCGCCCACGGCCCCATGCAAGTCCCGCAGCGCCGCGCACAACCCACGCGCCAAGTGCATCGTGGCCGGCACCGGCAGCGCCCCGCATTTGGCCAAGAGCGCTGCCAGGTCGAGTCCCTCGACCAACTCCATCACCATGAAATAAGCGCCGTGCTCTTCACCAAAATCGAAGACCTGCACCAAGTTGGCAGAGTTCAACTGCGACGCCAGACGGGCTTCTTCGAGAAACATCGCCACAAAGCTTGGGTCTCGGCTTAGGTCAGGCAACACTCGCTTGATGGCCACCCGCTTGGCAAAACCGCCTGGGCCCAAGCGCGTTGCAGAAAAGACTTCAGCCATGCCACCCACGGCGAGGCGCTCTTCAAGCGTGTAGCCAGCCAATTGCACCGTTCACTCACCCTTGAGTCCATGCTTTTTGATCAGGCGGAACAGCGTTTGCCGCGGCACCCCGGCCACCTCAGCCGCCCGGACCACGACCCCTTGCTCACGCTTGAGCAGCGCCGTCAGGTAGTCACGCTCAAACCGTTCGAGCACCTGGTCTTTGGCCTCGTGATAACTGCGCGTTGCCAGAGCCGGCTCCAATGGTGCTGATTCACTAGACTTTTCGGAACGCAACAGAGTCTCAGGGGAGACACCAGGCAACGCCGCCAGGCGCTCCACGACATTGCGTAGCTCGCGGACATTGCCGGGCCACGCGTAACCACCAAGCATCGTGAGGGTTGCCTCGTCCAGCCAGCGTTGTGGATCCAGGTGAGGCCTAAGCTTTGCTGCCATGGCTAAGGCAAGCATCGCGATATCTTCAGGACGCTCGCGCAACGCCGGCAGGCGCACACGAATCACGGCCAGCCGGTAATACAGGTCTTCCCGAAAGCTCTTGGCCGCCGTCATCTGTTCAAGGCGCCGATGGGTCGCAGCCACGACCCTGACATCCACAGTTTTGAGCGTATTGCTGCCCAACGGCCGCAGCTCGCGCCGCTCCAAAAAGCGCAACAGCTTGGGCTGCAAACTCAACTCCAGCTCGCCCACTTCGTCCAAGAACAACGTGCCTCGATGGGCCGCGGCCAAAGCACCTTCGCGCGTGATTGTAGCCCCGGTGAATGCACCCTTTTCGTGGCCAAATAACTCACTTTCCAAAAGTGTGGGCGCCATGGCGCCACAATCCACCACGACAAAGGGACCCTCAGACCGAGTCGAGCGCGCATGAATCGCACGCGCCGCCAACTCCTTGCCAGTACCTGATTCGCCTTCGAGCAGCACCGTGCTATCGCTTTGCGCGGCAGCGTCGAGCAAATTGAACGCATGTCGCATCGCCGGACTACGTCCAAGCAACTCGCCAAAACGCTCGTGCCGGCTGAGCGGCCGCTCTTCACGCTCGTGTTGCACACAGACCGTCACCTGATTGCGCCCAACGACGAGGATAGTTTGGGGGGGCAACGTCGCCTTCTCAATACGTAGGTCGGCGACAAAGGTGCCGTTGGTGCTCCCCAAATCGCGCAGCACAAGCCCGGAGGGCTCGGCGGCAAGCTCACAGTGACGCCGGGACGCCGAGGTGTCGGTGAGGACGAGATCGCACTCCGGGTCGGTGCCCATCACCAGCCGGCCACCCTGCATCGTAGCTTCCCGACCTTTGTCAGGCCCGCGAGTCACCTTGGCGTGCGCCTGTTGCAAAAGCCACGTCTCGACGTTTTCGCTGCGCCGGACGACTTCGGTAGGCAATAGCTTCGCTGCCATGGCGCAGTTGTATCTGCAAATGCGCTATGCACAAAAGCCTAGCGACCAACGGGCCTCAGCCAGGCGCTAGGGAAGCACAGTCAATGTCGAATGGATCCTGGCCATGACAACCGCAGTTCGACTCAACCAGGCTAGGATCGAGATCAAGCCTCTACTCACATAACTGTCGCGACGTAACCGGGTTTTGACGTTCACGGAATTGGAGAATCGGCCAACGCGTAGAACGTCCAGGCCAACGCCAAACACCTCAAGATCCACTGGGGGCCACCGTGAAAGAGGTGCGAGCGCAATTTAATGACGCCAGATCTAGATCCAAGCGGTCGGAGCGCTAGCTGCGTTTCAGCGTCAGATAGACTCGCTCGGGATCGAGCGGCAACTCGAAGAACTCGACGCCGGTGGCGTTGGCCACAGCATTACCGATGGCGCTGGGCACCGAAATCATCGGGTGCTCCGCAATTCCACGCGCACCGTATGGTCCTTGGGGATGCGGCGTCTCAATGAAAAACTGTTGCATCTCGGCCGGGATATCCTTCGCCGTGGGTAACTTGTAATCCACGAACGAATTATTGAGCATGCGCCCTTCGGAGAAGATGAACTTCTCCCACAGGGCCGAACCCAACCCTTGGATCACACCGCCTACGACTTGGGTGCGGCATTGCTGTTCGTTCAACACCTTGCCCGCGTCGAAGGCAGAGGCGATACGCAACAAGCGAATCTCGCCGGTGTCGGTGTCCACTTCGATCTCGACACCATGTGCACCGTAGGTCCAGTTGAGCGCCGGACGGCCTTGGCCCGTTTCTGGATCCAGGTTCGTAAGCCCTTGGGCGATGTAACGCCCGCGACCCACCACCGGGCCGCCGATGCTATTGCCGTTGGGGTAGGTGTAACCCAACACCAGCTTCTTGTAGTCCAGCTTCTGTTCGGCGCGACCTTCCACCCAGCACTGACTGTTCTCGCAGACGATCTTCTCGGGCGGCGCACACAACACCCGACCCGCCACTTCGCGCAATTGGTTCAGACAGTCGCGCGCCGCTTCGATCGTGGCATTGCCGCCCATCACTGCGAAACGGCTGGCCACAGTCTGCCAATCGTAAGGAGTGAAGTTGGTGTCGGCATCCCACGGCACGCGCACCTTTTCGACCGGGATCTTCAGTTCATCCGCGGCGATCTGGGCGAGGGTCGTGTAGGTGCCTTGGCCGTAATCGACGCCCGAAACCAAGAGCGTCGCCGAGGCGTCGGGCTCCATTTTGATGACCACCGAACAGGAGGTGTACGACGGCATGGCTGGTGCCTTGTGCAACATGGCCAAGCCCTTGGCGCGCACCTTGCCGGAACCCACCTTCACAGGCTTTTGTACCCGCGCGTTCGGATCCCAGCCGATCGCCTCGGCCACCTTGCTCAAACAAAGGTCCGGGCGACCATGCCCTTCGGTAAACAACTCGCCGGTGATGGTGGTGTCTCCCACCTTCAACAGGTTTTTCTGGCGCATCACCATCGGGTCGACCCCAAGCGCGCGCGCGATCAGATCAATGTTGCGCTCGATGCCCCACAAAACCTCCAAATGACCAAAGCCGCGATACGCTGTGCCGAAGATCTTGTTGGTGTAGATCACCTTCGAGTCGAGCTTACAGTTCGGGATGCAATAGGGACCTGCCCCCGAATAGGCTGCAGCGCGTCCGATGTTCACACCGTAGTCAGCGTAGGCGCCCGCATCCCAGAGGTACTCCACCTCTAGCGCGACAATCGTGCCATCCTTCTTCACGCCTGTTTTAATTCGAGATTCTAGCCCTTGCCGAGACGGCAGCGTGTTGAACTCCTCCTCGCGGGTGGCGATGATCTTCACGGGCCGATTGCCCGCTGCCTTCGACAGACAGTAGACCAACGGCTCCAAGTGAATGCCGGCCTTACCGCCAAAGCCGCCCCCCACGTAAGGCACGCGTACCCGCACCTTGTACTCAGGGACACCAAACGTGTGCGAGAAGAGCGTACGCACAGTAAATGGCGACTGGGCCGAGGTGATGATCTCCACCTCTCCACCCGGCATCGCTTGCACAATCGCCGTGTGCGTTTCCATCGGCACATGTTGCACCGGCGGATTTTTGAATTTGAACTCGAAGACCCGATCGGCCGCTTTGAAGCCCTGCTCGACGTCGCCTTTGCGAATTTTTTGGTGGTGGGCGATGTTCTTCCCAGGTTGCGGGAAGAACACCCCTTTCATGAAGCTGTAGCTGGCGAGGTCTGGGTGCACAAGCGGCGCTTCGGCAGCCAGCGCCTCATGCACCGTGAGCGCGGCTGGCAACGGTTCGTAGGTGACCTCAATCGCATCCACCGCGGCCTCGGCTTGCTCCAAGGTGTCGGCGGCCACAGCAGCAACAGCTTCGCCGTGATACCGCACACGCCCACGCGCCAAGATGTCCTTGTCCTGCATATACAGGCCCAACTTGTAAGTGTAGTCGGCGCCTGTCAGCACCGCGCGCACTCCCGGCATCGCCTTCGCCTTGTCCACCTTGATGCTCACGATCTTGGCGGACGCATGGGGCGAGGTCTTGATGCGCGCGTGCAACATGCGCGGCAACACCATGTCGTGCACGTACTGGGCGCTGCCAGTCACTTTGGCGACGCCATCGATACGCTTGGTCGAACCGCCGACGAACTTGCCCGCGGGCAGAACCGAGGCCTTGTAGCCTCCCGTTGTGCGGGCCTGAGCCACTGCCGCGATCGCGTCGATGAAAGGTTGATAACCCGTGCAACGGCAGTAGTTCCCGGCAATCGCTTCGGCGATTTGCTCGTGGCTGGGTTGCGGCGTGCGTTTGAGCAGCGCGCGCGCCGAACTCAACATGCCGGCGGTGCAGAAACCGCATTGGATGGCGCCAAAGTCGATAAAGGCTTGTTGCAGCTCGGAGAGGCTGTCGCTTTTGTTTTCGATCTCAGGCGTTTCGACGAACGCGCCGTTGGCTTCTACAGCCAACACCAGACAGGCGTTCACCGGCTCACCGTTCAAGAGCACCGTGCAGGCACCACACTCGCCAATGCCACAACCCTCTTTGACGGCATCCAGATGGACGTCACCTTTCAACAGTTGTAACAGCGTGCGGTGCGCCGGCACCTCGAACGCGACCTTCTCGCCGTTCAGGGTAATTTCGATGGGATGCATGGGCGCGCTCATTTCTGACCTCCGAGCAATTCCGACACCAGACGGCGACACAACAACCCCGCCATATCGCGGCGGTACTCAGCCGACGCGCGCACATCATCAATCGGTTTGACAACATCCAACGCCAGAGCCGCGAGCTTCTGCCCAAACTCAACCGTGTTCTTTGGGTTCACCCCCGATAGCACGGGCGTCACCACGGGCGTGGGAGCCGCACTGCCAATGGCGGCCCGCAAGGTCCCTGCTTCGGGGTCGTAGGCGACGGCCGCATTCACCAGCGCCAAGTCATGACCACGTACGCGCTTGATCTTGCCAAACGCGGTCTTGAGCTTTTGCGCCGCCGCCGGAATGACAATCGCGGTGCAAATTTCTTGCGGTTCCCGCAGCGTCTTTTTCACATGTTTGAAAAAACCTTCGGCCAGCACGTCACGCGTCCCTTTGGCGCTCACCAACCGCAGCTTCGCTCCCAACACGATGAGTCCGGGCGCGGTGTCCATGCACGGCGAGGCGTTGCATAAGTTGCCCCCCAGCGTTGCCCGGGTGCGCACCTGCAATGAGCCCACGACCTCGGCGCCATCGGCCAACGCGGGGTAGCACGTCACAATGCGCGCATCTTCATACAACTGTCGCATTGTAACTGCGGCTCCGAGCGTCAACTCACCGCTTGGCGCCCAATGGATTTCCTGGAGGCCAGGCAGCGCCTTAATGTCGACAATCAGCGAGGCGGCGAGGTCATTGTCGCGCAGCTTGATCTGCAGATCGGTCCCGCCCGCCAACACCACCGCGCGGCCCGCCGCGTCATTCATCAGCGCCACGGCCGCTTCTAGGCTCGGTGGTCGTTCATAACGAAGTTCGGTCATGCAGCACCTCAACCAAGTGAAACGCGCACCTTAACAAAGTCCGTTGGCCACGGGAATGCGCCATGATGCCCGCAGAGCTGCCCGTCGGGCGAATTTGCTGCACCGCACACAAGAGCGCCAACCTGCGCGTCACGTTTCATGAATTCAGCGCGAGCTCGAAGGAACGCGAACTAACCGCGCGCCTGAATGAGATCACTGATCCGGGTCGCCTTCAGTCGGGCGTCTACCGATTCTCGGAGATCCACCCAAATGGGGTGAACAGGACATGTGCCCGAAAGCGAACACGCTCGCTCGTCCACCGCACAGACGTTCATCGCTGCACATCCCTGGATTGACGCGATCACGTCAAACAGCGTGATCGCATTGGGAGCGCGCGCCAATGAATAGCCACCTTTGGCGCCGCGATGTGAGCGCGTCAGTTTCGCACGGGTGAGGCGCTGCAGGATCTTGTCGACAAACACGCGGGGAATCGCCATCTCGCTGGCAATCGCTGCGGCCCGCACCACCTGGCCCATCGAAACGCGTGCCAGCATCAGCACACAGCGCACCGCATAATCTGCTTCTCGCGTGACAAACATCTGGCCTCTTTCCCCTATCTGGACAGAATCTCCCCCGTATCGCTGTCTTCTAGGCAAGGCAAGAACCGCTCAGACAGCCGCCGCCCATGCTCGTGTTTAGTCTTGCTTACGTGCCGTCCCCAGGTAGCTTTTGGCCTCAAGTGCTTTAAGAGCGGCGCGATAGCGCTCGGGATCGAAGGGGCGACGCTCGCGCATCACAGCCAGCATTTCGCAACTCGCCGCTGCGGCAAGCGCATGGATTGCTTCGTGACGATTCAAACCTTCGTTCATCAACCGCAACAAGGCCACGCGTGCCTCGGGCGGCTCTTCCATCGCCAACTGGTTCTCGGCCACCACGTGCGCCGCAGCATGCACAGAAGGGTTGGGCAGGCGCTGATGGAGATGTTTAATTTCCCGGTGATGCGCCGCCACCGCCTCGACGCGGTCGGCTTCTGAGAGGGCCAACCAAAGTTCTGGATCGGGAGCAATATGGGGATCGTAGGGCCAGGCCATGAAAAAAACTCTCTTGCGTGTGTCCTTGTTTGGACAACAATAGCTGCGCTAGATTCGTTTAGCCAGAGCCGTGCCCGTTCGACCACGCAGGCTCTTGGTAGGTGAGCTGTCGTTCGTAGGTGAGGAGATGACGATGACAACAACTGGGACGACGCGAACGGTGCGCCGCTCAAGCGAGCAGCGCTACACTCTCGCTGGGATAGCGCTCGTGATGACCCTGCTAGGTGCCAACGCGGCATGGGCGCAAAGCTATAGGGGCCCGACGCGCGTCGATTTCGATGACCGCCTGATCAAAGGCCAAACCACCAAGGCAGGCAGCGTCTATATCTACGATCGCCAAGAGATCGACATTAAGAGCCTGGTGAATCGCATGCGCTCGTTCCGTGGCCGTATCATCCGCACGGTGTTCGAGGAGTAAGACTTGAGCGAACAGCCGCAAGCGGGGGTGCTGCAGGTCTACATCTTCAAAGAAGGTGAGTTCCTGGGCACCGACATTTTTGCCGAACGCACGGTCGTGGTTGGCCGCGATCCGACAGTTGCCGACTTGGTCCTCGAATCCAGCCAAGTGTCACGCAAGCATGCCGTTTTGGAGCGCGTCCCCGGACGCATCGTCATTCGTGACGCCGGCAGCACCAACGGCATCTTCGTCAACAGCAAAAAAGTCGAGGGTGAAACCGAGGTCACCCGCCTCGATGAAATCGCCATTGGCGAATTCTCTTTAAAAATCAAAGTAGTGTCCCGCGGTCGGCGCGAGTCTATAGAGATGGCCGAAACCCGCATCGGGCCGTCCCCCATCGCTGAAGCTGCCGCTCTGGCCGAGGCCGCTAAAAAGGCCGCCCAAGAAAAGGTCCAACACGAGGCCCGCTTACGCGCCGAACGCGAAGCTGAGGAACGCAAGGCACGTGAACGGGCCGAGCGCGAGGCTGAGGAACGACTGGCTCAGGAGCGAGCCGCGCGTGAAGCCGAAGCCGTACAAGCGCGAAACGCCAAAGCCGCCCATGTGCCTATGGATGAGGCCGCCACGGTGGCCACGGCCCTACCCCAGCAAAACCGCCCTGCCAACCCCGATCTCTCCGACTGGGATGACGTTGCCTCCGACGAGCTGGACGCCGGCTCGCAGCGCAAACCCAAGGCAGAGTTCCGCGATCGCCCCGAGGTGTTGGACAAAAACCGCTTCGGCCAAATGTTGGAAGGCATCGGCATCAGTAAAACTGAGCCCGAGCGCGCCCACCCTTCGCAAGACAACGTCGCCACCATCGATGAGCCGCGGGGCAAGCTGGCAGGGGCTGCTGCCGACCCCGCTCCGGCTGCCAAGGCTCACAAAGCCCCCGAGGTTCACCCGGTGGCACAGCCGGCCAAGCCCGGCTCGGTCAGCGATACGCCGGCCAGCGCGCCACCCGAGCCGGTTGTCGCCCACAAAGAAGTCCCCCCCTCCGACGAAGCCTTTGCCGCCTCAGCCAACGTCGATGGCGAGCATGAGCACGTCGAAGATGACGAAGATCACGACGACCACGATGATGACGAGCTGAATTTCGTCGCACCTTTCTCGTTGGTGGCGCACCTGCGTTCGGAGAACCCGGGGCTCCCCAAAGGCCAAAAACCCAACACCGTCGAAATCATCGACATCCAGGGCGAACAAATTGCCGATGCGCGGGTGCTATCGGCCGGCCAAGAGTATTGGATCGGCCCCGAGCTCGGGTTGTTCAACCGCGTGTGGGCGCGCGAACTGCCACCACGGGTGCGGCTGGTGCAGGTCGACAAGGAGGGCACCTGCCGGCTAGAGGTCCGCAAACAGGTCGAAACCACCGTGCACCGGGGCGGCCGGCCGATGAAGCTAGAATCGGTCCCGGAGGTCACGAGAAACCGGCGCCGCGGCACGCTCTGCCTGAACCTCAAGGACCAAGAGGTCGTGGAGGTTGTGGATGGCTCGCACCTATACGCCATCCGCTACGTAGGCACACCTCCGTCGGTGCGCGATCCGCGCCCGCTCACCCAGCAAATGCGCCCCGACAAGCAGACCAGCCGCTCGCTGTTGGCGTCGTTGGGCGGCCACGTGGTGTTCGCCATTGTGACGATGTTCTTGTCCAGCGGTGAAGCCGTGCAGCTACCGCAAGAAAAGAAAGAAGAGTTTGTGGAGGTGGCGCTGGACAACGAGCCTAAGCTCGAAGAGCCCACCCCCATCGAAGAAACGCCGCCCCCTAAACAAGAGGAACCCAAGGCGGCCCTAGAGAAGGTCCCGGAGAGCATGTCGGCCAAACCGCTACCGAAGGGTGTCAAACCCCGAGCCGGCGGTACCTCGAAGGCACCTCCCGGCGTGTTGGGTTTGCTCTCGAAACGCGGCTCTTCTGCAGCTCCCGGGCCGGCCGCCGCAGTGGCCGCCGTTAGCAACTTGCTCGCCGCCAAGGGCCCAGGTGGCGTCTCGGGCGGTTACAAGGTCTCCGGATTGATCGGCAAACTCCCCTCCAACACGTTGTCGGTGGGCGGCTGCGGTGGCGGCCTGATGACCAAGGGTGGCGCGGCGTTGTTGCGCGGTGGCGGCGGCGGCGGTGGTTTACTCGCCGGTAAGGCTGGCACCCGCACGGTCGGCGGCTTGGTGCAAAAAGATCCCAAAGCGATGCGCCAGGTGGGTCAGGGCCAGTTGGATCGAGATGAAATCCAAAAAGTCATCAACGACAACATCGGCGCGATCCAACGCTGCTACGAACGTGAATTGCTGAAGGCCTCAGGTTTGTCAGGCAAAATCCAAGTGGAATGGACCATTGCCACCAGTGGCTCGGTGCGGGCCGCGCGCCAGACCTTCACAAGCATGAACAACACCAACGTCTCCAACTGTATCATGGGCTCCATCCGCACCTGGCGTTTCCCCAAACCGCGCGGCGGCGAAGTCATCGTCAACTACCCGTTTTTGTTCAAGAGCATCGGATTCTAGGCGGGCTTCGCAGCGCAACAGGCCAATGGCAAGCTCTTAGCCACACGCCTCTTGCAGCGCGGGGCCACGTTGGGCAGTCACCGGCGCCTGAGTCTTGAGCGGCACCACGTCACACGGCAACGGATCTGCCAAGCGCACATTGGCTTCGACCAAGCAACGCTGAAACTCAGCAAACAAACGGCTCGCCGGCCCGCCGCCCATGATGCGGCGGTCGAACACCATCACCACTGGCATCGTGGACCGCACTTCCAGACGGCCATCGACCACAAACGGACGCGGCTTTACAATCCCAAATGAGAAGGTGATCGGCCACGGCCAGGTGGTCGTCACGGTGTCGGCGCCCGCGCGAGATGGGGCATTCACCCACGCTGCCGAGCCCCGATGTTTCACCCACAAAGCCGGAATCCATGCGGGCATGTTGATAAGCCAATAACTTAAGAAAGGCGGCACATACTTGAGGATGCGCTGATACAACCGAAATGCGGGGTTGTCCTCTTCGGTACAATGCGCCAAGGCTTGCAACTCGTCGGTTAGCTCTAGCAATGACTTCTCGGCGGTGTTGCCAACCGGCACAGCGAACGCGGCCCCGGGCAATAAGGGCAGGCTCTTCTCCACCGCCACGCCGATGTCGGTGGTGTGAAACTGCACCAACTTGCGAAACCCTGGGAACCCTATGATGGCGCGGTTGGCCTCGGGATGCGCCTTAAGCATGCGTGCTGCAGCGCGCATCACAATGGCCGTATAGGAGGGCACCCTACCTGTGGCCGCCCGCGAATCCTCGCGCAGACGAACCACGGCCGAGGCGTCAATTTCCGAAACCATCGTTACCATGTTCGCCGGATTTAGCATCCGGTTCAGCATCCATGACGACCGCTCGGCGTTCGACACTGCTAAGCATTCGTAATGACTCATAAAGTTTGCCTCCGGTGGAACCTTTTGGCCGACCTCTGCACACCCCAACCCACATCCTCACCTAGGGCGATGTCGCTCTTCAGTTGCGTAGTGTCAGGTAAGCAGGAAAACGGCTCAACGACGCCAGAAGCGACGCATTCCATTCAGAACCA
>JAKLEG010000120.1 GCA_022703175.1 Myxococcota bacterium
CAATGGTTTTAATCGCGTCCAGAAGAATCGCTTCGTCGGTGAGGTCCAAAAGCTTGGCCAACACCTCTTCGTTCTCGGGAAAGCTATACACCGCGCGGAACTCGGCCAAGCGAGTAAGCAAGTCGGCCGGTTTCACCGCCGCCAACAGCGCCTCCACCAGCGCCTTCTTACGCGCGGCATCGTCGGCCACACCGGTGTCGCCCAACTTGGCTCGCACCAGCTCTGGCAAGCCACCACCATCAAACAGTTTGTTCAGCTGCGATTTGTAGGGGCGATAGGCCTGCGAGTTTTCGCCGCGACTCGGAGCCCCGCCACTCTTGGGCCCCTTGCGGTGCTGGCTACCATCTCGCTGCTGGTCGATTTCGCGCCAGGATTTTTTCGGTCGATCGTCGTTGTCGTTGTCGCGCGCCATGGTCGTCTCCCTAGATGCAGGCGCACCCTAGAGAGAGCGGCGCGCTCGGTCAAGCTTGCCTTCGGCAGAAGATCCCTCTACCGTCCCGGTTCATATTAACCACCATCCCAAATGGAGTCAGATGATGGCCACGCTCGCCCCTCCCCACGTGATGACGTTCCCGAAAGGCGCCAACGTCACCGCCACATTCGACACCTCGCTCGGCAGCTTTGTCGTCAAGCTGTTTGCCGACCAATGCCCGATGACGGTAGGCAACTTTGCCGCGCTCGCCAGCGGCGAAGCCACCTGGACCGACCCGGAAGGCAAGCAGGTGAAGAAACCGTTGTACGACGGCACCGTGTTTCACCGCATCATCGCGGGCTTCATGATCCAAGGCGGCGATCCCAAAGGCAACGGCACCGGCGGCCCCGGTTACCGCTTTGCCGATGAGTTCGTCAAAGAACTGAAGCACAACAAACCGGGTGTCTTGTCGATGGCCAACGCCGGTCCGAGCACCAACGGCTCGCAGTTCTTCATCACCGAAGTGCCGACGCCACACCTTGATGGCCGCCACTCCGTGTTCGGAGAGGTCGTTGAAGGTTACGACGTCGTAAAGAAAATCGCGCAAACCGAAACCGACGAGCGGGACCGGCCGCTGACGCCGGTGGTGATCAAGAAGGTCACGATCAAGAGCTAGTTAGAACGACAGCCCAACCCCCGCCTTTGCCTCGTACCCCGACAGATGCAACTTGCCGAGCGGCACGGCCGCGCTGGTGAGGGGCGTGTCTGTGTCGTTGTCATCTTCATCGGGGCGAAGCTCCAAGGTACGCGGCAGCCTTCCAACGTAGCTAGCTTCGGCAAACAGGTGCCACAAGCGGCGTCGCCCCAGCTCCATTCGCAGCCCTGCGGTGCCGGCCAGCGAAGCGCTCACCGCAGTATCATGCAAGTCGCCGGCGCTCACGTCGCATAGCGTCACTTGGACAAGCAGCCGCGTATACGGCATCAACCAATCACCCAACAACGCGGCCTGCGGCACGTCCAATGCCATTCCGGCGCCAAACTCATACACCGCAAGTGCCAGCGTGGTGCTGCCAACATCGTTCTCGCCGGTTCCAAGCACCGCCAACGATAACACCATAGAGCTGTCGGCGAGCACCCCCGCCGTTCGATGCGAACCCAAAACAGACAGCGCAAACGGATCGGTCGCCGAAAACCAACGCGCCGAGCGCGAGCGGATCCTCGCCTGCCCCAGACCCAAGTCCAGATGCCAGTTGGACTCACGGCGCACCGGGGACGCGACCACCTCTGGCTGCGCGGTTACCGCCGAAGGCTTGAGGACGGGTGGCAGACGAGGCGGAGCCGGTGGCTCGACGATCCGCTCCTCGACAACGTCCGGGGCTACCAAGGTTTCGGGCGCAGGACTCTGCAACAGCATCAGCGACAAGCAAAACGTTAACATCGCCTACTCCTTATCCGCGTACGGCACGCTCAAAAGATCTGTGAGCATAAGCCCCGAGGCCGTCACGCCCGCGTCGCGACTCAGGCGGTCATACGGAAACACCGTGAGCGCGCCTTGCGTATCGGCGTGATCTACCCACAGGAAGTTGCCAACCCGCCCGATCGAGGCACCCCCGCGGTCTAAAGCTACCTGCCGGGTGGTCAGCGCACCGTCCAGGGTTACCTCGGCCAGCGCTGGCTCACCGTCGGAGGATAACGCCGCCATCCACAAACAATCCCCACGCTCGGAGAGGACAGCCCCGGAAAGCCAGTTGAAACGCATGTCCAGGACTTCGCGGGTGGCGAGATCGAACACGCCAATCTCGTGCGGATCCTCGTAGTGCAAGACGGCACGCAGATCCCCGGTCGCCACAGCGACATCGGCAATCGCGCTGCCCAAGTGCATCGCGGTCAAACCACTGGCACGATGCGCTGCCAAATCCAGCGGTTCGACGCGCCACAGCGTCGCGCTGGGCGTCGCATGCGAATAGGCCAACGCCATGTCGATCTGGGTGTTCGGTTCACGATAGCGGCGGAGCGAATCCACGGGCGCCCCGACGCTCACGTAGCTCGCCACCCCGGTTTGCCCATCCACCAACACCAGTTGCTCTCCCGCCACCGCCAGCAGCAACTCCGAGCCGTCGGGTCGAAAGAACAGCTCGATGTCTGACACCGGCGACGCGGGGGTGATGAGGTTCTCCAACGCCAGCCGCACGCGCACCTCGCCGCTCGCAGTCGGCGTGGGCGCAAGCGACAACACGTAGATCTCGCCATCGGTAGAGCGAACGAAAGCCCGTTCGATGCCATCCAAGGTGCCGCGCCGGTCATCCCCGGCATTGTTGGTAAACAGCACCTCGGCGGGAACCACCGCGGCGTCGGGCTCGGGCGAAAGCGGAATGCGCGTGCCTGCGCTGGCGTGCTCAAGGTCTACCGGGACCAAGCCGCCGCGCACAAAAAACAACGCGAGCCGCGCCGCCACCGCGGTAGGGGCAGGGCCGGCGCCAAAATCCAACAGCGCTTCAAACTGCAAACGCTCGGCAAATACCGCTTTGAGCGGCCGGGCATCACCAGCGCCCAAACGCACAGCTTTGCCACCAAAACTCGCCGCGCGCAGATCCAACACCGCCACCGTGTTGGGGAATGCAAACAGCGAACCGGTCGGTAGCGTGCCGTCCGGTTGATAACTGATGGCAAAGTCGCCGGTCTCCGACAAATCCAACGCCTCTAGAGGCACGCCAGTGGCCACCACCCGCGGCTGTGCGTGCAGGTCGTCGAACGCCAACACTTGGGCACGCCCGGCATCGGTCACGAGCAGCCGCTTGCGCCCTGTGGCTTCGGGAATCGGCGCAGAGATGGCCAGCACCGCCTGTTCACCTGCCGGCACGCGCGATAGTTCAAGCCTAGCCGCCGAGTTTGTTTGAGTCGGCTCCACGTAGATGAGCGACGAATGCCCGCGGTCCAGGTAGACCACGCCTTGATCCAACGGAATCGGCGCCCCGAGCTCACCTTCTGGCCCCGTCTGGTCGGCACACGCCGACAGCAGCACCCATAACGAGAATGTACGCGCGCGCATGTTATTCCACCTCCATCGCGTAACCGGTGACGTGCCGCAGCTCGCGGCCCGCGGGATCGACAAAGGTTACCCGCCCCCAGGGATGCTCTTGCGTCACAAATACCCGCTCAGTGCTTGCGAGGTAGCCCATAACGAGCGGCATCGCCGCCAACGCGATGGCGCCATCGTCGAAGCCAGGCCGGTGAGCCACACGCAGCAGTTGCGGAGACCCCGGATCCAACACCGCCACGAAGGTCGCCCCGTCACTGCCATCGGCCTTGGCAGGGACGAAGGTGAACTGCCCAAACGGCGTCCGACTCACGGCCAAGCGGTGCGCGCCGGTGTCGAGCTGCAACCAACTGATGCCGTAAGACTTATCCACTGAGGCATCGGGATCTTCCTGGGCCGGATCCCAAAGCGGTTCACCAGGTGCCTTCATGTGCGACAAGAACGCGTAGCCGCCATCGCCGGTAAACGCCGCCGCTTGCACGGCTTTCTCAAGCAACAAGGCCGTGACGCTAAGATTTGCCAACTCCACCCGCCACAAGGTTTCGCAGGTCAACTCGGGGACATACGCCAAGGCCCAGGTGTGCTGCGGGTCCACCACCAAGCGCGTCGCGCTCCCAATCCCAACGCCCGCCGGCACAGAGCCACACTCAGGCACTGCCACGGCCACATCCACCTCGCTAAGCATCGCGGTGACACCGGCCGTCACAACCAACAGGCTGCCGTTGGGCCCCCACGCGATGTCGTTAACCATCGCCGCCGCCACCAGACAACGACTCGGACCACCATCCAGCGGTAACACGGTCAGCTCGGGGCTCATCGGGAAGCGCAACACGGCGAGCGTCGCGTCTGGGTTCAAAAGCACCTCGGCCGGCTCGGTTGGCAGCGGCACCACCAACCCTGGCGCAGCGATGCCGTCGACCATGGATAAAAGCTCCACAGGGGTCAACGAATCCCGCCCGATCACCACCGCCCGATGACCGTCGGAGGCAAAACGAATGTCGCGCGGCAAAAAGCCCACCGCCACATTCTGGGCTCGCAGGTCTTCATCAGCCATTGGAAGCGCCTGGTCTTCAAGCGCCAATACCGTGATTTGATTGATGTTCCCGGGCTCTCTCTGGCGCTTGGCGGAGTCGGTGGCATCCCAATCGTAGTAGGCCAGCGCATGCAGGCCATCGGGCGCCGCCACCACGTGCGACAACGCACGCGCGGTGACAAATGTAGCGCGCGTCGCCGGTGTCTGGCGATGGTCCAAAACCTCGATAAGGTTATTGGCATCCAGCATCACGGAGGTCTCGCGACTGCCAATGACTGCGAGGTCCATGGGTGCAAGACCCGCCGCGAAGGCCGCCACCTCCAACGTGGCGCTGTCGATGCGGGTCAGCCGCTTGGCCGCGATTTCTAGCGCAAAGACGTAGCGCTGACTGGCCAAGGGATCCCGTTCGGCGCCGTCAGTTTGAACGGGTGGCTGGGTGTCGGCCACACAAGCATCAAACTCACAGTGGAAACCCGTCGGGCAGCCCCCGTTACAAGGGGGCACATATGGACCCGGGGCGTTACTGTCGGTTCCGTACTTGAGCGAATCATCCGAAGCTATGCCGCTGACGCAGCCACTTGCCCCCAAAACACCTACACAAAACAGGCATCCCCACACGAGGGATCGTCGCATGAGATTCATAGAGCCTCCTTGGCGGAGACCCTATGCACTCATGGTGCCAACCCGATTGGTTCATAAAAACTGTATATATTCCAATAGATACACAAAATGATGAGATTCACCGGCAAGACAAAAGTCTCGTTATTGAGACATATTTTCGCCCCTGGCCAGGCAGTGTCTTGTTTTATGGACTATTGATTTGCCTAACCCCAACGAATCGCGCGCATCGACAGCGAGCCTAAATCGAAGCCGGTGATCGGGAAGGTGATGACGTCCTCGGGGGCGCCGGCACCTGCGGCGTACAGCAGCGGCCAATAGTGGTCGGGGGTGGGATGAGCACGCTCGGCCAACTCGGTGCTGAGCGCTTGGGTGAGGTAGGCCTGATCGTGTTGGATGACGGCCTTGGCGATATCGGCATCAAACTGCGTGGCCCAGTCGGGTGTCTGGTACACCCCGGTACGCATGGCCCGAAAGGCCTCGCCCAAATTGTGCGTGATATTGCCGCTGCCCATCACCAGCACCCCCTCGTCGCGCAACGGTGCCAGGGCCTGGCCCAGGGTCAGGTGTTGGTGCGGGGTGAGCTCGACGTCGAGACTCAACTGCACCACTGGTACGTCGGCCGCCGGGCGCAGGTGATACAACACGCTCCAGGTGCCATGATCGAGTCCCCAATCGTCACGTAACCCTGCCTCGTGCTTTTCTAGGAGCGTCAAAACCCGGCGCGCCAGATCGGGCGAACCCGACGCAGGGTACTGCATCTCATAGAGTGCTTGTGGAAAGCCGCCGAAGTCGTGAATAGTTTTCGGCTGTGCGTCTGCCGTGAGGTACAAACCCCGGCCGTACCAATGTGCCGATATGCACAAAATTGCACGCGGCATCGGCAGGGCTTCCCCCAGGCTACGAAACCCCCGACTCCAGGAGTTATCCTCAATGGCATTCATGGGCGACCCATGACCCACAAACAACACAGGCATGCGAGTTGAAGCGCGAATCGAGGCAGGCGACGTCACGAGCTCCTCCTTTTGAGGTCGGTTAGCGCGAGGGGCGCGACCACAAGCCGTCAGACACACGCTCGCGACCAGCCCAAGAAAGCTGCGGCGATCGCAGGGATGCTCCCATCCCAGGTGTCGGTCGTCGGTCATCACCGTACCGGCCACAGTTATCGTCCCCACGACTGCCACTGCATGTAGGGAATATGGGTACCTGACTGCCGACCTGACAAGGGCCGGTGCCTACAACTCGACTCGGACACACGCCCCGCCTAACGTAGTCTGCGACTCGGCTGTCCTGATAGCTGTGGAGACATATGTCGAGGCTTAGCGTGCCAGAAACCGTTGCGTTGATAGCCCAAGTGAGGGCAGGCAACGAGGCTGCGTTTGGCGCCCTGGTCGCGGCTCACCTCCGTCCCGCCTACCTGGCTGCGCTCGCGATTGTCTGCCGCCCGAGTGACGCCGACGATGTGGCGCAAGACGCTTTCCTGATTGCCTTTGAGCGCTTGGATAGCTGTCGCGAGCCTGCGCGCTTTTCCGGTTGGCTATTGCGCATCGTTAGAAACCACGCACTCAACTGGGTGGCCCGCCGCCGCTTGCACGACGTGCTCCCGGAGCCACCGGAGCAGATTACGAATGCCAGTGCACCGACAGAACCCAGCGAGCCGGTGGTGCGGGCGGCGTTGCTTGTGGCCCTCTCGACATTAACCCCGCCACAACGCGAGGTGGTGCTACTGCACGAGATCGAGGAATGGAGCCACGCCGAAATAGCTGCCGCCCTGGAGATCTCTGAGGTCATGTCCCGACAGCATCTGCTCGTTGCCAGGCGCAGGCTACGCGAAAACCTGACACCGGTCCTCCCACAGGAGGTCAATCATGGAACCTGACAAAGTGGATCTACACCTGCTGGACCCCGCGCGAGATGAACTCTTGTGGCGCCGCAAAATCGCAACCCTTGCCGCACGCGCTTGGCTGCACCGCCAAGAACACCTGTCGGTGACGCTGCAACTGCTGCGTTGGACCCGCCCTGCATTGGCAATGGCGGTGGCCGCAGCGTTGGTCGCGATGGTGGGTGCCTCGTGGGTGGAGCCGCGCGCCGCCACCACAATTGCGACCGAGCCGGTGTACCAATTTGCCGCGTGGGCCACGACCGACCAAATCCCATCCACGGTCACCATTTTGGAGACCTTTGGAGGCCACCATGTTGCCGAATGAAAAGTCGCCGCGCACCATCCGTATTCAGACGGCCCTGCTGCTGCTCGTCATGTTCGTGGCCGGGGTTGTCACCGGCGCAGCTGTTGTGCGCTTAAGCAGCGGCCACCGCCCGCCCCCACGTCACGGTGATGGCGGCATCCCGCGACCTTTATTGGAGCTCGGCCTATCACAAGCCCAACAAACGCAGGTACGCGCGATCATGGACAAACACCGCGCCGAGTTCGAGGCGGTCTTCCGAGAGACCCGCCCCAAGGTGCAGGCGGTGCAAGAACAGGTCGATCAGGAGATCCGTCCGCTCCTGACGCCAGAACAACAACAACGCCTGGAAGAGCTTAATGCCCGCCGCTCCCCACACCACGACGATGGGCCCATGCCGTATTCCAAAGAACCGCCGCCCCCAGACGGGCCCCGCTAGTCCCCAGCCTGAACTGCGCCCCGATCCCAACCACCGCAGCGCAGAACGCGCCTGTATGGGGAAAACTTCTAGCCATAGCCTCTAAAGAACCAGCCCGAGCTCCGATAGAAAGAACATTTGCGAGGGTCAGCCGCTCTTACGTAGGATGCGCCCCATGTTTGCGGCGCTCATGCTCGTGGGCCTTTGTCTCGGGGACACATCAGGGTCAGCCCCCACCGAACCCTCCCCCATCCCAACGGGCATGGATCTGCTCTATGGCGATCGCATCGCCTTCAAGCCCAATGGTGAACCGATGGTGACCTTGGGCATCGCCACCGGTCGGGAACGTGTGGTGTTACGCGCCGACGTTGCGATGGTGCTGGACTTCTACGAAGCTGGCGTCCTCAAACACACCACTGTGCGCGCCGACGACAGCGTCGAGGTGACGTTGATTCGCGCCCAACCGGCGAAACGCCGAGTCTATGTGGACTTAGAAGGCGTTCCGTTCGGCGCCACGGACAAATTAGATTGGGCGCTGGCCGGCTGGCGTGCGCGTGGCTACGCCCAGGTCGAAGCGCTCGAGGAGGGGACCGTCATCGGGATGGGCGGAAAGGTCATCGACAATCGCGAAATCCGCGTCGTATTGCCGGTACAAGACCGACGCGAGGCGAACGACATTCTGGACGAAATCTATCGGCGCTTTGGCCTCCGCCCGACCCTCAACGCCCGCCTCCTCGAACGCCCGTGGGGTGAACTCCTGGTGAAGGCAGGTGGTGCCCCGATGGGCCGTGCCACCAGCTTCGTGCGGCTGTTGGCGCCCGACAACAGTATCGGCATCGACAGCGTCGAGTTCGGCAAAGGCTACAGTTGGCATGGCAGCGAAACGCGCTCCTATCGCGGCGAGATCTACGTTGTTGTGGACCCCGATGGCCGATTGAGCGTGGTGAACGTTTTGGGTGCCGAGACCATTTTGCGGGGCGTGGTGCCGGCGGAGATTTTCGCGTCGGCCCCCCTCGAAGCTCTCAAGGCCCAGGCGGTGGCCGCACGCAATCAGTTGTTCGCGAAGCTCGGAAAACGCCACCATGACGACCCCTTCCACCTTTGTTCCGAACAGCACTGCCAAGTCTATGCCGGAACAAGCAAGGAAGACCCACGCACCAATGAGGCCATTCGTGCTACCACCGGTGAGTTGGCGTTTAGGGACGGCAAACTCGTCGACACCGTCTACTCGTCGAGCTGCGGCGGCCACACTGAAGACAACGACGCTGTGTGGGGCAATCGCCCCGATCCAGCACTCCGCGCCCAACCTGATTTTGAGCCAGTTGGCGAGCCGACGCTTGCGGCCTTTGCCCAGGGCATCAACGAAACCAACGTCCACACCTGGGTGACCACCAAACCACCTAGCTACTGCAGCCGGGCCACCAAAGCGAATCCCGAGAAATATCGATGGCGGCGCAGTTTCACCCGCGAGGAGCTCACCGCCATCTTGAACGCAAGCTACCCACAGCTAGGCCCCGTCAAGAATCTCACAGTGCATGAGCGTGGCCGGGGCGGCCGGGTGATGGGGCTCTTGATCGATGGAGAGCGCGCCAGCGTCACGGTGCACTGGGAGTTAAACATCCGCCGCCTGTTCAGCAACCTGAACTCCGGAACCTTTGAGGTCGACGTCGAACGCGATGGCGACGGCAGGCTTGCAGCCGTCACATTTGTAGGAGGCGGTTGGGGACATGGCGTAGGCCTGTGCCAAGTGGGTGCCGTAGGCCGTGCCGAGGCTGGACACACGTATCGGCAAATCTTGAGCCACTACTACAACGGTGCCACCGCCGTCCCGGTGTACGAAACGCCCTAACCAAGCCGCATACGATCCTTTGGAGCCGAAGCGAGCGCTTTTTCGCCTAGAGCGACAATCGAGGTGTGGCCTCCTTGGGAATTCATGGTATAGGCCGGCCTCATGTCGCAAGCCGCCACGCATCCTTTGGTGATCGGGATCGCAGGGGGAACAGGCTCCGGGAAATCCACCGTGGCCGCTAACTTGGGGCTGAGCTTGCCCAAGGGATCGGTGGTCATTTTTGACCACGACTCTTACTACAAGCACCACCCCGACATGCCGATCGAGAAACGCGCCACCCTCAACTACGACCATCCCAGTTCGCTCGACAACGAGTTACTCATCGAGCACCTGGATGCGTTGCGCGCCGGCAAGCCGGTCGAGGTGCCCTCGTACGACTTCGTCAACCACCTCCGCCGCGCCGAGACTCGCCACATTGACCCGTCACCGCTCATTATTGTCGAAGGGATCTTGGTGTTTGTCGACGAGCGCATCCGCAGTCGTCTGGACATCAAGATCTTCGTCGATACCGACCCGGATATTCGCGTCTTTCGGCGCATTCGTCGGGATATGGAATCACGCGGCCGCACCTTCGCGCAGATTCGCGAGCAGTACTACAAAACTGTTCGGCCGATGCACCTTGAGTTTGTAGAGCCAAGTAAGCGTTGGGCAGATATTATAATCCCAGAGGGGGGCAACAACCGCGTGGCCCTCGACATGATCATCGGGAAGCTGCTCAACAGTCTGGGCGACTAACCGACATCATACGCCTGCGTCGTGGGGAGACCTGCATGGCGGACGAATCGGACAAACGCCTCCATCCGCGCGTGGCGCTGGTGTTGCGCATTGGCTATGGGGCCGCAGCCCCTGACGCTGTGGACTGGACCGAAAATGTCTCCGCAGGTGGTTTGTTTATTCGCACCGACCGTACCTGGCCCATAGGTGAGTCACTGACGCTACACGTCTCCTTCCCTGGGCTACTTGAGACGGTAGAGCTACCGGTACGGGTCGGTTGGCTCAGGCCGGCAGCCATCTCAATGCCGGCGGGCGTAGGTGTCAACATCAGCAGCGATGTTGGCCACCGGCGCCTCGCCGAGATCGTTCTGACCGTGCTGCGCCCCAAGGTCGTGGAGCGCGGTCGGCCATTTAAAATCGTCGTAGCCGAAGATAATCCGACGATGACCCGCAGCTTTGAGCGCGTGCTGAACACCCTCTCAACGGTCGCACGCATGCAGCTAGATGTCAGGTTCGCTGGCGATGGTTTTGCGGCGTTGCGCATCATTCAGGCGGAGGGCGCCGATTTAGTCATTTCCGATGCCTACATGCCCGTCTTGGATGGCTTCCGCCTGGTCGAGCAAGTACGCGCTATGTCCGAGTATCATGCGATGCCGTTTATTATGGTCACAGCTGGCGACGAAGAAGAAGAGGAAGCTGCCGCCAAAATCGGCGTGGATGCGTTTTTGCGCAAACCGCTGCAGTTGGGCGAATTGCTCGAAACCATTGCCTGCTTGGTCGCCGCCCGCGCCCTGATCTGACCACCGCAGCGATTGCTGCCACAGCCACCCCGTGCTCTAGTGCCACAGCCGCGCCCGCTTGTTTGACGGGGCCACACAGCGAAGGAGTGTCGCCATGACAGTGGTCATCCAAGGTAAGGATCTTACGCTCGAAAATATCGTCAACGTCGCACGCCACCACGATTCGGTGGAGCTCTCCCAGGACGCGCTCACGCGTATCCGTGCCTGTCGGGCGCTGTTGGAAGAGAAGATCGAAAAACGCGAGGTGATGTACGGCGTTAACACCGGCATCGGCGAATTGGCAGAAGTGGCCTTGACCGACGACCAAGTGCGCGATTTCCAGATGTACCTGATTTATAACCATGCCGCCGGCATCGGCAAACCCGCTCCGATCGAACACGTTCGCGCGGCGATGTTGTCGCGCATCAACGTCCATGCCAAAGGCTGCTCAGGCTGTCGCCCGGAGATTACCGAGACCTACGTCAAATTCCTCAATGCCGACCTAACGCCGATCGCCTGCGAGAAAGGCTCGGTCGGCGCCTGTGGTGATCTCGCGCCGATGAGCCAGATCGCGCTGTCGCTGATGGGCGAAGGCGAGTGCTTCTACCAAGGCAAACGAATGCCCACCCAGGAAGCCATGAAAGAGGCTGGCATTCCCATCCCGGGACTCAAGGCCCGCGACGGCTTAGCTGCGATCAACGGCTCTAACTTGCTCACAGCTATGGATGCATTGTTCCTGTACGACGCCGAGCGCTGGATCAAGCAGGCGGAGATCGCCGCCGCGATGAGCCTGGAAGCCCTGCTCGCCAACATGAAGCCCTATGACAGCAAGCTCCACGAGCTGCGTGGTTTCCGCGGGGCCGTCACGTCGGCCAGCAACTTACGCCAGCTCATGGCTGGCAGCGACCTGGTGACAGGCAAGTTGAAGGTGAAAGTCCAAGATGCCTATTCGATGCGCTCAACCCCGCAAGTGGTAGGCGCCCTCCGCGACTTGATGGCCTATGCACGACAACAGGTGGAGATTGAGCTGAACGGCGTCGGCGATAACCCGATCTTCCTGGCCGACGAAAAGCGTGTGCTCACCGGCGCCAACTTCCAAGGCAGTCCCGTGAGCCTACCGATTGACGCGGTGTCAATGGGAGTGACGATGGTGTCGGTGCTCTCCGAACGCCGCCTGAACCGCTTGCTGCACCCAGCCCTGTCGGTGGGACTGCCTGCCTTCCTCACCAAGGGTGCCGGCATCTTCTCCGGACACATGCTCAGCCAGTACACCGCCGATATGCTGATTGTGGAGCAACGCATTCTCTCGACCCCCTCCTGCACGCAGTCGATTCCGGCCGCCGCCGACCAAGAGGATTTCGTCAGCATGGGCATGAATGGCGCGCTGAAAGCGCGGCAAATCCTCGACAACGCCCACGGGATCTTGGGAATTGAATTGATCGCCGCAGCGCAAGCGCTCGACTTCCGGGAGTTCCAATTTGGCAAAGGAACCAACGCCGCACGTACTGCGGTGCGCCACGTTGTGAAACACCTAGACGTAGATCGGCCGCTGTTTACCGACCACAACGCCATGGCGGCAGCGGTGGAACGTTGTGAGGTGCTAAGCGCTGTGGAATCGGTCGTCGGTCCTCTGAAGAGCTCCTGGCTCGGATAACGCCCGCGCTCGTATGCGGGTTAGCTAGGCTGACCCTCGGTCTCACCCTCACCATCCACCGCCATGATCTCACGCACCGAGGCGCCCTTGCCGAACAGGTAAGGCACCCCGAATGCCACCACCACCAAGAGCGTCAACGGGTA
>JAKLEG010000121.1 GCA_022703175.1 Myxococcota bacterium
ACCGACCAAGGTCGGTGTGTCGTGTTGCTTGAGACTTGGGTCCAAGCGCAGCTCGGTGTTGTTCGCGCGTTGGCGCAAGTGGTTCACCAGTCGCTCGATGCGGGCGTAGGTTGCAACGGTGCCGAAGCTTTGGGTGCGGCCGCCAGTGCGTAGCAGACGGTACAAATCCATCCCTGGGTTCTGGGCTTTGAGCAGCTTGAAGAGTGCGTAGCAAAGCAGGTGTGTGGAATGAATGATGGTGTCGCGACTGTAGGCCGTCACGATACTGCGCCCCAACTCTTGGGTGTACTCGGTGTCGCGTTGCAAGTCGAACTCCGGGGTTCCTTGCTTCGATACGTAGCGTTCCCGTTCGATGCTACGCCCCCGGGCATCGTGAGAGCGGCCCTCCGCGTCCACCTGGTTGCCGAACAGATCCATCGGGGTCGAGATCACAACCTGAATGCGCGAGTTGAGCGACAGCAGTTTTTGCACAAAGTCGAAGATGCGACGCGGCTGCGAGAACTCGTCGTCCTCGATGATGTAGCGTGCTTTTCCCTGCTCCTTCAGGTGGTCATCGATCAGTGTCTCGGCTTCCAACACCAGCTGGTAGTTCATCGTGCACGGCACCACAAAAATGTCGGGTTTGTCTCGGTGCCAGCGCAGGTTGTGAATGTAGGCGTTGAGACCCATGCCCAACAGTCCGAGCTTCAAGTGCCGCTCAACGCCGCCGCTGCGGCTGCGGGTACCGCCCGGGAAGAAGAGGTTGTGGTAGCCCATCTCCAGGCTCAACCCGGCGTACGCCTTCAGCACTTCCTTGTACAACGCCGCCTTCTTGCGCCGGTCCACCCGGTAGGCCCCCAGGTTATGCATGAAGAAGCCGATGAGCTTGTTGTGAAACAGGTTGAGTCCGGCACCATAAATGTAGGGTGGTAGCCCCATCCGATGCAACGCATAACCCACCACGATACTGTCCAGGTTGGAGGAGTGCGTCGGTACCAAGATCGTGGTGCCGCGTTGCGCGAGCTTTTGTAGCGCGCCGACCTCCCCTTGGAATTCCAGTTGCTCTGCGAGGTTGGCAAAGCGACTCTTGGCGGTGGCCAGCAAACGCAAGGGGCTCGTGGCGTTCAGCAACAGGTTCAAGGCCTTTGGCACAGCCTTGGTGGCCAGGCTGTAGATGCGTGGGTCGAAGTGGCCGGCCACCTCGTCGGCGAAGCCGCGTACCACCTCTTCCAGGAGATGACGTAGCCGCAGCGGTTCGGCATGCTGGGCCTCTTGGTAGAACCGCTCATACGTTCGCGCCTGAAGGGTCGCGGCTTTGCGGTCGCGCTCGCTGTCTAGGCGTCGTCGCTCTTCATACAGTGTGTCAAACAACGCCTGTTCCAGGGCCTGCGGTTCGGCCTCGTAACGCATCACGATCCGTTCGGTCACCGCTTCGATGATGCGGGGTCGATCCTTTTTGAGCAATGCACCCTCCTTGCGCTCAACGTCCGCGCAGACAGAGCTTGCTTGCTATCGAATGCTGCCGCGAAAGTCGCGCTGCACTGCGTTGCCCGACTTACAAGAGCCCCAGCCACAGAGCTGCTAACACCGCACTTTGCTGCACAGCGTCTAGGTAGACCCCGGTGCCAGCATTGTGCACGGCCATGCCGATCACCATGAGGCAAATGGCCACGAGCTTGGCGCCCACCCACATAAAGGCCTGCGGCGTCGCCGTGGGCGCCGTATTCGGGAGTTGCTCAGCCACGAGTCGGCGCGCGAGCACCACCGGCAGGGCAAAACGCAGGAAGATGAACGGGGCACACCACCAAACATTGGCCTCTACCACCGCGGCGTCCAGGAAGGCGTAGAGGAATTTCCACTCCAGGCCGTGTAGGCTCCACGTCAGGGTGCTCCAACCCGCCATCAGCACGCCGATCACCAAGAGCAGAGTGTGCAGCGACCGGTGGTGTTCTAAGGGTGCCAAGTGTCGGACGGCATAGGCTGTGATGACGAGGGCCGCCAAAAAGAGGTCCAGCCATCCGTAGTGAGTCACCGGGAGCGCGAGGGTCGCCACCACGGCATAGAGCAGCGTCGCCAACCCCAGCACGCGCGTCAGGCCTGAACGTTTACGTCGCTGTGCTAGCCACGTGCTACTCGCCAGCACAACCCAAGCGGCCAAGTCCCATGCTGGGGTCAACGGCACGGCGCCAAACTGTCGCACCATCAACAGCGGAATCACCAGGAATGTTGCCAGATGTGCGAGCTTGCCTTGACGGGGACGCCAGAAGATCACGGCTTTGGCGACGAGCACCAGGAGCACCAGATGCAGGCCGCTCCCCGGATCGAACATCGCAATCGGTACGTGCCACCACCCAAAACGGAAGAAACGCGCCGTGGTGGACATGAACGGCTGCATCCACAGCACCACCACAAGCAACCCCAACCACGGCAGGTGACGCCGGAGCCGTTCCGGAAACGCTTGGTACCACGGGAAGTTAGCGGCTGTGGGGCGGGCCTGCAAAAGCAGCGCCCAGGTGACAAACAAAAGCGGCGTCAGCGCCGAGGCGTAGCCGTAGCTGTACACCGAGGGGAACGCCAACAACATCACGGGTGTCAATAACCAGAGCAGTGCTTGCGCAGGCGAGGTTCGGCGCGCAAGCCAAAGCAGGAGGGCGCCCAGCACGAGCCAAACCGCAGCCACTGTCCAACTTTTTACGCCATGGATGCTCGGGCGCAGCAACGCCAATGCGTGCCCCCAACCAAACATGATGAGGGCGCCAAGCATCGCGGCGCCTGTGAGCAGGCGTATTCGCAGCGGTGCGCGCAAGGCCGCACCGCCAACTGCCAGAGCCGCAACGCCGCAGGCTCCTTGGAGAGCCAAGCGACTCGGTAGCAGATAGCTGGCACTCACACTTAGGGTGCCCAGCCCCCAGAGCAACGCAAAAACCCGCGCGCGCGGTTGCATGAGCATCAGCGCACTGAGCCCCACCCAGAGCATCACGACCCCAGCCACAGCAGCAAAGGCATTCCAGGGCGGTGTCATGGGGCGTGCGCCGGTTTGGGGCTTGGCAAAGCTTGTCGGCCAATCACCGGTGGCAACCAACGCGGCGCGATGATCTGAACCCAGATGTCCAGTCAGCGGCACTTTCAAGGCCCAGCTGAGGAAGTAGCGATGATCGGTGATCGGGATGCTTCCCAAGTCGGCATCCACGGTGAAGCCGGGGCCGACATAAGCGGCGAAGGTCGGCACGTCCAAACCCATCGAGTGCCGGCCATCGAGGGTGTGGCCGTGATCGCCCATCACCAGGAGCGTTGAGTCCTTGGGCAACTGCGTGGCCAACTCGGCCACCATACGATCCGCTTCGGCAAAGGCCTTGGTATAGGTGGCATGGCCGACGCCAAAGCGGTGCGCGGCATGATCGGTGTAGACGATTTCGGCCACCACGACGTCGTATCGTTCGGCCAAAAATGCGGCCATCGCGGCGCGCACGCTGCGGTTCTCTCGCTCGATGTCGGTGCCTTCGCCCAAGTGATACGAGAAGCAACGCTCGATTGGGAAGGCATCGGAGAACTGCGCCATCGCCGAATCCGCCCACGCAGCATGCGACAGCCGATGCGCGGCGGCCTGGGTGAACACTGAAGGCACGGGGTCGCCGTGGGCGCCGAAGTTACGTACGAAACCCAACAGCGCAAATTGATCTCGGCCGGTGAAAGCGGCCTTCAACGCTGGGGTGCTGATCGGATCAAACGACGTCGTCACTTTGGCGTACAGGCCGCGGTGTTTCAGCTGGTTCAACGCGGGCATCAGGTTCGGGTCGCTGGCGGTCTCATAGCGCAACGAGTCGATCCACAGCACAAACAAGCGCGGTTTGCCGGCGTGGTACGCGGCCGCACCGTCGTCCACAGCCGGGGCGCTCGGCATGTCGAGGCCCGCCAACGCATCCAAGCGGGTATACGCCGTTACAACGACACCTATTAAAAAGAGGGCCAACAGAGCCCGGCGCCACCAAGCATTCATCGCGGCGCACCTTAGCAGAAGTAGGTGGGAAGATTACATGGGCGCAGGTGAGACCAGCACTTCACGTGGTTTGGCGCCATCGGCCGGGCCGACGATGCCTTCGCGTTCCATCGTCTCGACGAGCCGCGCAGCGCGGTTGTAGCCAATGCGCAAGCGACGTTGAATCATCGAAATAGAGGCCTGACGAGTCTCGGCGACGATCGCCACCGCCTGGTCGTACATCTCGTCGCGCTCTTCACCGCCCGCGTCGCCTTCGGTGGCCTCTTCGCGTGGTGCCAGAATCGACTCGTCGTACTGAGGTTCGCCTTGGTTGCGTAGGAACTTAACGGTGCGGTCCACCTCTTCGTCGGAGACAAAGGCGCCGTGGATACGCACCAGGCCGCCAGCGCCTGGCGACAGGTAGAGCATGTCACCGCGGCCCAACAGATGCTCTGCACCGTTCTGGTCGATGATGGTGCGTGAGTCATGTTTCGAGGCCACTTGGAACGCGATGCGCGTTGGGAAGTTGGCTTTGATGACGCCGGTGATCACGTCGACCGACGGCCGCTGAGTGGCCAAGATCAAGTGGATCCCGGCAGCGCGCGCCATCTGCGCCAGTCGCATGATCGAGGCCTCTACCTCGCGACCTGCCACCATCATTAAGTCGGCGAACTCGTCTACGACGACGACGATGTAGGGCATGCGGGTTAACGCCTTGGCCTCGCCACCTTCAGTCTCTGGTGGCATGGCCAAGGTTTCGCCGCGTGCCTTGGCTTCATCGAACTTCTGATTGAAGCCATCAATCGAGCGCACGCCCATTTCCGACAAGACATTGTAGCGCCGGCCCATTTCCTCGACGGCCCAACGCAGCGCCAACGAGGCCTTTTTCGGGTCGGTCACCACCGGCAACAGCAGGTGTGGAATGCCGTCGTACATCGACAGCTCCAGCATCTTCGGGTCCACCATGATCATCCGGACCTCTTCGGGTGAGGCCTTGAACAGGATGCTCATGATCATGCTGTTGATCGCCACCGACTTGCCGGTGCCGGTGGCGCCGGCCACCAGCATGTGCGGCATCTTGGCCAGCGTTACCGCGGTGGGGTTGCCTTCGATGTCTTTGCCCAGTGCGATCGTCAGCATCGACTTGGCTTTGCGGAAATTGTCGTGGGCGATGATCTCCTTCAGGTAGACCATCTCACGATCCACGTTCGGGATTTCGATACCGACCGCGCCCTTGCCAGGGATGGGCGCCACGATGCGCACTCGCAAGGCGGCCATGCTCATCGCGATGTCGTCGGCCAACGAGGCGATCCGCGACAGCTTGATGCCCGGCGCCGGCACGAACTCATACATCGTCACGACGGGGCCCGGGCGGATTTCGCGCACCGTGCCTTCAATGCCGTATTCCTTGAGGGTTTTGGTCAGCTTTTGGGCGTTTTCGCGCAGCAGCTCGGCGTCGATTGGCGGTCGCTCTGTGGCCTCGTAGTCCAACAGCGACGTGCTAGGCAGCTCGAAGGCCTGCGCGGTGTGGGTGGGGGCAAGGTCGGCGGTCCGTTCCAACGCATCGGGGTCCACCTCGGGGCGAACGTCGACGATTTCAGGCTCGCTCCCCTTTTTGCGGCTCTTCACGACCCGTTTGGGTGCGGGGGCGACCGCAGGTTGCATCATTTCGGCGAAGCTTGGGATCGGCACTTCTTGGGTGTCGTCCACACCGAGCTCAGGCAGGGCTGGCGCTGCAAGCACCGTGTCGGTTTCGGGGAGCGCTGCGCGGATCGGGACATCCACGTCCACGTCTTCAGGGCAAAGCTCCACGATTGGCTCTTCGGGCGCGGGGTTAACGATCGCATCCAGGGCCGGCAATTCGCCCAACTCAAAGTCTTCTTCGGCCGGCAGATCCAACGTGTTATCCAACGCCAGTTGCGGCTCGGAAACGTCGCGTACGGCCTTCGCGCGTGCGCTCTCCAGAGCCTTGGCAGCCTCGGCCTCACCCAACTTCTTGCCGCGTTCTTTGGCCTTCTTCAGCGTATGGGTGCGCTCCTCGGTGCGTGCGGCCAACAATGAGGCTTCGCCTTGTGCATCGGCGGCTTGGGCGTCATCCTCGTCAGCCATCGTCCATTGGGCGGCTTCGCCTATATCGTCGTCTTGTTGCGCGAAAGCCTCAGCCAGCGCCTCGTCCCGACGTCGTGACTTCTCGCGGTAGATGATCCATTGCGCGCGTGCCCACAACGCCGCGCCCTTCATCGCGGTGGCGCCGCGCAACCCGAGGCCGGAGACCAAACCATCCACGGTGAGCGTCACGGAGGTGAGCACCAGCGCCCCCGACAGTATGAAGGAGCCGATGCGCGCGAACTTCTCGATGAGTACCTGACCCAAGATAGCGCCGACCACGCCACCGGCCGGATACGGGCGGGGTTGGCCTAGACACACCAGGTGCGCAAACGCACCTACCGAGATAATCAACAGCAGTGTGCCGGCCGATTCACGCAGGCCCGGGCGAATGCGTTGGCCAGCAAACGCTTTGATCGCCGCAAGCATCGTGCCCAGACCCAGGGCATAGGCACCGATGCCCAACATTTGGAACAACATGTCGGCCCAATAGGCGCCGGCCGGTCCAATCCAGTTGGCGACGTCGGCGGAACCGCTGGCGTTGAGCGAGGCATCCAGGGGGTTGTAGCTCGCCAAGGCGAGCACGGTGAGCAGGCCGCAGGCCCCTAAAGCAACCGCGAACGCTTCGTGCAGCGCTTTGCTGCTGGTCGTAGGCCCCGTCGAGCGTTTGACGTTGCGTTTTTCCTCGACAGGCTCCGCAGCCTTCTTCTTGGCTGCGGCTCGCCGCTTGTTGGCCATGACAATTTCCTCCGAAGCAGTCGCCATGAACTCCGCGCAGAGCGCATGGACGGGGTTGATGCTAGAGGCAGGCGGGAATGGCGTCAAAAAACTGGCCAACCACACTCGGGCTGCGGTCTTTCCTTGACACTCGCAAGCCCAGGCTCTTATATGGCGCGGAAAATGCAACGGTGTCGAAGGGGCCTGGAGCCATGAGAATTTACCGCAAGGTTGTTCCGAAAATCGCAAAGGACGTGATTCGTTCGCTCCTGGCCAACCGTGCCATCGAGATGGAGGACGGCCGTCGGGATGAGGCCGAACTCGATGTCGCGGGTGTGTTGGTCGACTATCTGAACGCGTTGGATCAGCTACGCACGGATGCGCAAGAAACCTTGGCGCGTCACAACTTGCCGGTGGAAATGCTTGGGCGAGTGAAGCGTCAGCTGGCCGATACGCGCAAGATCGTGATGGGCGAAGGCGCGATGGAACACGTGATCGATCGTGTCATCGCCGGCTTGTTCGACTCGAAGAACATCGAAGAGGTGTTTGCCGAGGACAACGAGATTCGTAAGCTCGTCACTGAAGCAATGAACAAGTACATGGGCGTGGACGAAGAGCTGGATCGCGAAGTTCGTGGTCGCTTAAAGAATCTGCGCGAAGGCACCGCCGAGTGGGAAGTCGAATACGGTCGCCTTATTGAGCAGATGCGCCACACCAAGATGGCCGATTAGCTTTACGGCCTGATTTCTACGTCGGTCCCGCTGGTCCCTGGTAACGATGAGCCTCCGCTCTCGTACAGGTGGACCTGCGCCTCAAGCCTGTGTTTGCCGTCCATTTCTACGCGGAACGGCAGGCGCGTTGGTACATCGCCGATCCAGACTCGGGCCGTGAGTGGTCGCGGTGATTTCTCCGACGCATAGCGCACTTGGTAGCGATCGGCCTCGCGCATGCCCACCGGTGTCTTAATTTTTTCGCTGCCATCGGGGGCGAGCCAAACCGTGTAGGCGCGGTGGTTGCCGTAGAGCACCGCACAGCCATTCATTGTTTTGGGGAGCGCCCGCAACAGGTAGAAACCACTCACAAAATCGACGATGGGGTAGGCAAACGCGCGGTTCTCGTTTTCGGTGTGGTTATTTTTGACTCGCTTCACTGCCATCGCGCGCCCTTCGCTCGCAAGTGTCAGCTCTTCCTCCAGGCGATCTTGGTCGAGTTGGTACTTGTCCATCGCCTTCATCGGCCAGAATCTTCCATACGGCACCAGCGCGGCGGCTCGCCCTTCCACGGGCAAGAAGGTGGCCACCAGCGCATCCAACTTAAACAAGCTGCGAAACTCCGTGACGTTTAGGCCTTGAAAGGTGCCGTCCTGCTCGACTTTAAAATCCACCGTCCCCACCGACAGCCCGTCCACCGCCACCAGGTAGCGCACCACCTCGCCAACTCGGCGCGGCAGTTCTTGGGTTGGCATCAGCGCCTGTTCGCAGCCGGCAAGTCCCGCGGGGGTGCGCGGAACTAGCTTGGGCGGCGCAACCTTGTCGGCCGTTTTGGGGCCGGTGCGGCGAAACGGCTCGCGGATCCGCAGCATCGGAGCCGGGCCGACCGAGGGCATAGGTGTCACAGGCGGAGGCTCAGCAATGAGCAGCAGCGGGAGGAGCAGGAGATCCAACATGAATACCTTAGGGTAGGGTGAAATTGTCCGCCATGCTAGCGTGCGCCATGCCTCGGGTAATGGTGATAGGGCTGGACGCCTGTCCGCCCGCCGTGTTGTTCGATAGCCTGTTGCCGCACTTACCTGCATTTCGGGCCTTGGCGCAGCGCTCGATGGTTGGGCCGCTCGAAAGTTCGATGCCGCCCATTACCGTGCCGGCCTGGAGCTCGATGGTCACCGGCCTCGACCCTGGGGCGTTGGGTATCTACGGCTTTCACGATCGGCGCGATTATTCCTATGAGGGCCGGCGTCTCGCGTCGTCACTTCATGTCGGCGCCCCGACGCTGTGGAGCCTGCTGTCGCGCGCGCACAAGCGTTGTCGCGTGTTGGGGGTGCCGCAGACGTATCCACCTAAACCTGTGCGGGGCACGTTGGTGGCGGGGCCCCCACTTCCCGAAGGCGCTCGGGATTTTGTCTATCCGGTCGAGGCGCACGCGGCACTTATGGAATGGGTGCCTGACTATCGGGTGGATGTGCCGGAGTTCCGGCGTGCGAATCAGGCGCAAGCCGTGGCGCAGGTGGTGGCGATGACCGAGGCACGCTTTCGCGTGGCCGAGCGCTGGGTGCAAGCGGCCGATTGGGATTTTTTCATGATGGTGGAGATCGGCTTGGATCGCATGCAGCACATGATCTGGGATGATGCCATTCTGGATGCCGCGCTTGCGCCGCAGACAGGCGCTCTCTTTGATTATTATCGCCAGTTGGATCGGCACCTGGCCAAGCTCTTGAGCCTGCTGCGAGCTGACGACGTCGTGTTTGTGGTTTCAGACCATGGCGCGCAGCGACTCTGGGGCAATTTTGCGCTGAACGAATGGCTTGTCGCCGAGGGCTACCTCGTGCTCAACCAGCCCCGTGCTCCGGGCGTGGTGTCACCGCTTCTGCCTGCGGAAGTGGATTGGACGCGCACCCGCGCCTGGGGGGATGGCGGCTACGTAGGACGCATCTATTTGAATCTTCTGGGCCGCGAGTCGCAGGGAATTGTGTCTGAGGCCGATGCGCCGTCACTTTTGGCTGAGCTACGACGCAAGTTGGGAGCGCTCTTGGGGCCTGATGACCAGCGCTTGCCCGTGCAGACGCTCGCGCCGCACGAAGTGTATCGGGAGGTGAACGGCGTGCCCCCCGACTTGATGGTGCTCGTGGCTGAGCTCCGCTTTCGTACGCTGGGGACGCTTGGGCACGGGCAATTATTTGTGGCCAAAAACGACCAGGGCGCCGACGCCGCCAATCACGCGCCGCACGGTGTGCTCATTTTGCAGGACGGCCAAGGAGCGCGCCCAGCACCCACCCACGCCACGCTGTTGGATATCGCACCCACCGTGCTGCATCGCCTGGGCATGACGCCGCCCGGCTCGATGCACGGTCAGATTCTCTAGGTATCGCGGGTCGTTAACGACGTCGACGCGAAGCCAACCGCATCCCTATGACCATCTTTAAAACTCGGTTATGGGCGCGTGGCGCCCGGGACTATTGGTAGGGACTGGCGGCGGGCGGCCTAACGATGATCTCAACGACCGGGATATTCTCTGCCAGGTTGCCGGGGACTTCGCCTTCCATCACCACCTCGACCTGTGTGTCTCCGGCATACACAGCCAGCTCGCCGACGCACGACTCACTCTCCGCCATCAGTTGCTCACATTTGCTGCGTGCGATGGCGATCTTCTCGTACTCGTGTTGGGCATCTTCGCTGTTTCTACGCGCCAGCGCTTCCTGCATCTTCACGTCGCCATCTTCGGAGATTTTCAGCAGGCCTTTGACGTTGGTGAGCTTTTCGTTCACGCAGTTCAGCTTGACGATATCTTTTTCGTCCCGCGCCTCTTCCAGATGTGTGAGCACCTTGGTGAGGATTTCTTTCATGCGGGTGACGTGCTCTTGCGTCTTGCCGCTCTTTTCGTTGTCCGGGACTTGCTCGACAGCTTCCAGGCCCAGTGCTGGGGCCTTCGCCACAGGCGCTGGGGCCGACGTCACCTGCGTCGCCTTGGTTTCATTGGCGGGTGCAGATTCCGCGTGTCCGGCTCCGGACACCAACAACACAGCGGCCACGCCCACCACCCACGCTTGACCACGTTTCATGGGGTTAACGTACCGCGGGGGGACGAGGTCGTCAACGCGCGCGGCGGGGGCGCACCTCGCCTACCTCCCGACACTTCGGTCGCCTAGCGAGCCGCGTCTGGACGCTTTCGATTGCGTATGGTCTAGTTGATCGAGGTGATGCCCATGACAATGCGTGCGACCTCAAGAACTTCCGACTCGATGCAGACCTTTCGCGAGGATGCAGGTCGAGTGCGCGATCAAGGATTTACAGCCACCGCCTTGAATGAACTGGCCGCACAATTTTCGGTTTTGCGTGCGAGCGATCGGCAGGTGGTTAGCGCCTGGCTTCAAGAGGCCAACCCCAAACTTCACGAGGCTCTCATCGTTGCAAAACAAGCGAACGTTTCTGTGTCAGATACCTTTGCGCGCTTGCAGGCCATCGATGCTGGCGTGTCGATCATTTCGGCGTCGAGCGTTCATAAGGGCGCCGAGCTCGATTACGACTGGATCGTGCGCCATGACAAAAATACTGGGCATGTGACGGTGGTGTTGGACTCCGAAGTGGCGTTCGCCTCTGATTTGGAAGGTAAGCAAGATCTCAAGCACCTTGAGAACTGTCTGCGATCATCTCAGGTTCCCGCCCAAGAGATTGCCGAGATTCTCGGACACGTGCGTCGCCTCTTGTAGGCATGCGTGATGTCGGCTGCTCCTGCTACGACGGTCGGCCCCATCCTGCGTCGCGCCATGCTTGGCTTGCGCCAGGATTCTACCGAAGCCTTTACGTGGGATCGCAAGGTCCTAAGCGCTGTCCGAACCGACCTGTTGGTGTTGCGCGGTCGGGCGCTTGTGACGGGCGTGCAGGAGTTGGTCGACTTTGCCCATTTTCTCGCAGCCACACATCACAGCCCGCGCGCGGCGGCGGCCCTGTTGCAAGTCGCGGAAGCTGCAGTCTCGGCCTTGCGGGAGTTGGGCGCTGCTAGTTCCATGGCAATCGAACACCCTCCGGCCAGCGTGGTGACACCGCGCCAGGCCGCTGGACGCGTTGGGCTCGAACCACCGCAACCGGCTCCTAAGGGGCCCGGGCGCAAGCGTCGAGTTGGCTAGAGCGCTAACCGAGGGGGACCCAACGTTGCCGCAGTTGTTCGGCTGGGCGCCTTGAAGTCACGCGCGTTGATGCCCGGCGCCAGATAGCGGTGTCATATAACCGCGGTTCGACGGGCACATGCCAGCGGCGACGCTCAGCTAGCCAAGCAGCGCCTGATGCTTGGCGGTGATCGTCTCGGCCAAGGCATCAATGGCAGCGCGATCGCTGGGCGTCGGGAGCCCCTTGGCGAGCACATTGCCCAAGGCCTCTAGCTTCAAGCCAGAAACCATCTCCAACAGGGGCTCGGCCAGCTTGCCACCCCAGCCAAAGGAGCCCAGCACCGCGGCGAACTTGGCGCGGGGCTTCAGAGCGTTAGCGATCATCGCGGCGTAGGCCACGTTCGGGTGCGGGCCGGAGAGAAAAATGGGTGAGCCAAATGCCAGCGTTGCCGCATCCACCAACGCCAGTGCCAGCTTGTCGAGGGCGAGCGTGGTCATGTTAACGGGTACCACCTCGACGCCGCGTCGGGCCAGGCCATCCACCAATGCAAATACCATGCTCTCGGTGCTGTGGTGCATCGAGATGTAGGGGAGCGCCACCAGGTTCTTGGGTTTGGGGCTCAGCCACTCGCGGTAGCCGTTCAAGATGAGCGCTGGCTCCGGAAACGCCGGCCCATGCGACGGTGCGATCATCTTGGGGGCCAGCGCCTCCACCTTGGCAAAGCGCTGCGCGATGATGGCACGGTACGGCATCATGATGCTGCCAAAGTAGAGCTTGGCCGCGTTAACGGTGCGGCCGGGATCGACCACCGTGATGGGACTTTGCGCCAGGTGCGCGCCAAAAAGATCGCAGGAGAATAGCACGCCCCGTTCTGGCACGTAGGTGAGCATCGTTTCGGGCCAGTGCACCCATGGGAAATGGACGAAATTGAGGCTCAACCCCCCGAGCGGCAGCATCGTGCCGTCTTCGACTCCGACCACGCGTCCGGCGGCGATACCCAGGTGCTCTACCAGCATCTGTTTGCACTTGGGTGTGGCGATCACTTGCGCCATCGGGTAGCGCTGCAAGATCTCCGGGAGCGCGCCCGAGTGATCTTGCTCGGCGTGGTTGGCCACCACGTAGTCCAGCCGTTCAAGCCCCTCCAAACGGCGCAACAACACCTCCGCGAGTTTGGGATCCACCGTGTCGATGAGGGCGGTTTTCTCGGTGCCGCGCACCAGATAGGCGT
>JAKLEG010000122.1 GCA_022703175.1 Myxococcota bacterium
GCCTGGCATTATGTCGGCAAAAAGGTGGATGGTGAGCTGTGCCAGAGCTGCCACAAAGAGCTGAGCGAGGCCCTCACGCGCGGCGTTGGCTTTCATGTGCAGAGCAAGAAAGAGGGCAAACCGTGCTTGAGCTGCCACAAAGAACACCGGGGCGAGAACGCAGCGCTCGCTGAATGGGGAGGCACAGCTGAGAAGTTCGATCACAACCGCACCGGCTATCGACTCGTTGACAAACACCAAACGCTTGCCTGCGAGAAATGCCACCGCCCCGAGATGGTCAGCTCCAAGGAATTGAAGAAGCGGCTGACACAAAGGAAGCTGGCCACCTACCTTGGTGTCCCGAGCCGATGCGCTACCTGCCACACCGACGAGCACCGTGGACAGTTCAAAGAGGCCTGCGATAGCTGCCACACCACCCGCGGATTCAAGCCAGCCACAGGTTTTGACCACACGAAGAAATACAAACTGGTTGGGGCCCATGCCCGCGCCACCTGCCTGCAATGTCATCCGTTGGTTGCCGACGCCACGCCAACAGCAGGCCCGGTGCCACCTGTACAAGCAGCACAATACGCCCGCTACACTGGCGTCAACGACAAAGGTTGTAGCAGCTGCCATCAGGACGTGCATCTCGGCAAGTTCGGCGGCCGTTGTCAGAGCTGTCACGGCACCGACAGTTGGACCAAAACGCGCATCAGTGACAAGGACCTAAAATTCCACGCCAAGACGCGCTTTCCGCTCAAGGGCAAACACCAAGAGGCCGCCTGCAACCACTGCCATCCGGCAGATCCCAAGGGCGGCATCAAAACCAAGGGTTTCGCTTTTGCCCATTGCACTGACTGCCACCGCGATGCCCACCTGGGCCAACTTGCGAAAGGTCCTAAGGGTTACGTGGAATGCGAGACCTGCCATGATGAAGAAGGCTTCTTTCCGCCGCGCTATGACGTCGAGCGCCACACCCGTGCTCGATTCCCGCTGGAGGGCGCCCACCGCGTTACCGCCTGCAACCGCTGCCACCTAGCCGATCCCGACGGCTTTGCCGCCAAGCTAGACAATACCGCACCCAAGAGTGACCAACCCTTGCGGGGTAATGAGCTGGTTAACTTTACGCGATTGGTGATGCCTAACAAGGATTTGAGCCGCTGTGAAAGCTGCCACCAGGATCCGCATGGCGGTCAGTTCAACCGCTCCTCCCCCAGCAAGGACTGCGCGACCTGCCATCGGGTCGAGCGCTTCACTGACCTACGCTTCGACCACACCCGCGATACGGCATTTGCGCTCGTTGGCAAACACGCGACCCTCGCATGTAAGCAATGCCACACGGCGTCGAACCCCGATAAGCCGGTGCAATACCGAGGCGCTCCCAAGAACTGCGGAGGCTGTCATACCGACGTGCATCAAGGACAGTTTGTGGACGTCAAGACAGGGATCACGCCCTGCGAACGCTGCCATCGCAACGACAGCTTCAAGCCATCACGGTTCAACCACAGTGACACTGCGTTCACCGCCTTTGCGCTCACCGGCAAACACGCAGCACTCAAGTGCACCGCTTGCCATCCAAGCCTCAAGCTAGATGGGAAATTGGAGACCGTGTGGTACCGCGGCGTCCCGGCACGTTGTGAGGGCTGCCACGTGAACGTCCACGCCCAACCCAGTGGGAGCAGCCGATGATTGCCTGGGTACTTGCACTTCTCGTCGCAAACGCGGAGGCGGGGGCGGATTGCAGCCGTTGTCACACCACCGCGGGGTGGCGCGAGGTGAGCTTCGACCATGACCAGACCCGCCTGCCGTTGACTGGACGTCATCGAGAGGTTGGTTGCCGCGCCTGTCACCAAGACATGCGTACGCTCACACTCGACCCTGCCTGCGGCAGTTGCCACCGAGATCCCCACGCTGGCCGACTCTCCAAAGCCTGTGAGCGCTGCCATGAGACAACATCTTTTGCCAGCGGCGCCGGTGTGGCTGCACACCAACAGACACGGTTCCCCTTGGTGGGCCGTCATGCGGCAGTTCCCTGTGATCAATGCCATGTCGCGCGCGGGGATCGCAGCTTCGGTGGTGTGCCGTCCGCTTGCGTTAGCTGCCATTTCGGCGACTACCAACGTACCGCAGGGACCTCGCTCGACCATGTCGCCGCAAACACCGGCACTGAATGCCAGTGGTGTCACACGCCTGGCAGTTGGAACCGCGGCTCACTGCCACAACACGAGCAGTGCTTTCCCATCTTGAGCGGGGCCCATCGCGGTATCCGCTGCGCGCAATGCCACATACAGCTTACGACGCTGACGGTCAGGAGCTGCACGACGTTTACGGCGGCTTGCACGCGCTGTCACCATTGTAGCTCTACAGACGCAAAGCATCGCGAAGAGGGGGTGGCAGGCTACCAGTGTGCAGATCGCAAGTGCTACGAGTGTCATCGGAGCGGGGGCGGAGGTGGCTGATGCAGGTACGCGTTTTTTGGACGGTTTCGCTCTGCCTGGTGATCGGCGGCTGTTACAAGCCGTATCCAGCGCCACAACAAGGCCCAACCGATTTCAGCAACCATGCGGCGTTCCCGATTGACCGCGGCGCGCACGATGGTCTGGACTGCAATACCTGCCATGGCGCCTTTACGACCTTCACACAGTTTTCCTGTACCAGTTGTCATGCCCACGATGAGTCCGCGATGGCGAGTGTGCATCAAGGAGTCACTGATTATCTGTGGGCCGATGGCAGCTGCTATGCCTGTCACCCAACCGGCGAGGGCATAAGTAGGGCGCAGCATACTCGTTTTCCGATTGTCACCGGCAACCATGCCAGCGTGGGCTGCGCCGAATGCCACCCGCAAGGTTACAGCAGTGTGTCATGCTTTGACTGTCACACCCACACGTGCGCCACTGTTTCGCCGAGTCACGCTAGCGTCGCCGGTTTCGCCTGCGACAGCGCCCTTTGCGTGCAATGCCATCCCCAGGGCGAGACCATGAGCCGCTCCCAACACACCGATTTCCCTATTGTTTCAGGAAACCACGCAGCAGTGGCCTGCGCCGAATGCCACCCGCAAGGCTACGACGCCATTGCCTGCTTCGACTGTCACTCCCATACCTGTGCGGCGACGACACCCCGCCATGACGAGGTAAGCAACTTCAGTTGCGATAGCCAACGTTGCTACCAATGCCACCCGTCTGGCGTCGCCCAGGATTGACCGATGCCCAGACTGAATCACCGGCCATCGCCATTCATTGCCTTGCTCTTGCTAGGCAGTACGCTTAATCCGCAGGATGGTTGGGCTCGACGCGCGGCACCACGCACGCGTGGTGAAGTCACCTACGTATTGAAGGACCGGATCTACACCGACCTGGGCAGTGACGATGGCATCAAGGAGGGCTCTGAGCTCACCGTTGTCACGGGCGGGAAGCCGCTCACCAAGGCCACTGTGATCGAGCTTGGCCGAAACTCATCAGTGGCGCGCTTCGGCGTCAACGCGCGTTTGCCGCGTCCCCACGACCAAGTCGTCGCTGTGATCACGCCCCCCGTGGCCCCCGCGGCTGAACCACCGGCCCTAGCAGCACCGATTGCGCCTGCGGTCGACGCGTTCGCACGAGCCACTCAGCAGGGCTATCCGATGGTGAGCTACGCAACAACCTCCTCTGTTGCCAAATCTTATCGGGGCCGCGCCGAGGCGCACCTGCGAAACCAGGCTTGGTGGAGCGCCGACGCCGGGAGTGCGGCAACCTTCACGCGCACATTCTTGGACCTCTACCTTTCGGGACCTCTGGATCAGGCAGGTGATTGGCAGGCCGAACTCGACATGAGCGCCGCCGCACAGGAGCACGCTCCAACCACCCATCGCACACATCAACGCACTGGGGCGTGGCTGGAAGTCTACCGTGCGACCTTGAGCTATCACGGCTTGGGCTCCATTGCCTTAGGCCTCGGCCGCGACAGCGATCCGGCGCTGCGCTACGGCCAAGTAGATGGCGCGTTTTTCACCTGGAACCCCGACCGAGCCTTCAACGTGCGCATGTCAGGCGGTTCACGCCCTGACCTTGTGTCATTCAAACCAACGGCAGAGGCGCCGACGCTGTTGTTGGCGATCAGCGGCGACGCTGGCGACCAGGCAGTTTGGGCGAGCTACAACGCCGCCGCGATGTGGCTCAGCATGCCGAGTGAAAATACCCAAGCTTCCGAGGCCAGCCTCGCCACGCGACTCGACCTTTGGCGTGTCGTCACTCTCACAGTCGATGTTGCTGGCGTAATGGCTCAAGATAGTGCCGGGCACTCCACGAGCCTCGTCGACCGGATCAGCGTAGGTACCACGCTCAGACTCGGCAGCAGAGCGAGCCTCCAAGTGGCGGCTCGACGTCTGCAGGAACCCGGGCTCGCCATGGACCTGGCGTTACTCCCTAGCAGCTACCTGGGCGCGAGCACCACCCAGGATGCCTACGCCCATGCCGACGCTGTATTGCTGGATGGCGAAACCTTCACTCTGGACAGCAGCATGGGCGGCGGCGTGATCCGAGAAACGGGTCAAACACCACAAGCTTGGTGGTTATCACCAGGGGTGGCGTGGCGCATCAAAGGCCCGTGGGGTCTGCATGGACGGTTGGCCTATCACGGTGAAGATGGCCCGATTGCCGCACACCTGGGGGAGCTCGGTGTCGGCGTGACACCCGCCGAACGGGTTCGTGTCGACATCACAGCACAAGGTGGCGTGCTTATTACCCTCGACCACCATCAGTTGCTGCTCACTGAGCGCACCTGGTTGCGCGTGGCCTACGGCATCGGCGAACGCCTGGACCTGGGCTTTTCGGGGCAGGTGGCGGTCGGCGAGTTGGGCACCCACGCCACCGGGTTGCTCGCCATCACGGGTTACGATCTGTTTTAGCCGCCTTGCACCCCGGCGCCTCCAGGAGCTAGCCTACCCGCACCATGGCTGCGCCGAAAAAAAGCCGGGTCAAGAAACCCGCTCAGCGTTCTGCCCGCCCTGCTACGCGCTCCCCCACTCGCACCCCTCAAGCGACTGGGCGCACCAGCACGCAGGCTCGAAAACCGAAAACACCCACGGGCCTCAAAACGCTCCAAACCCGCATCACCAAGCTGACAGCATTGCTAGATGTCGCGAAGGCAATGACAGCCCAGCGCGATCTGGACCAGCTTTTGAAGATGATCCTGGATGAAGCGCTCAAGGTGGTCGACGCCGATCGCTGCAGTATCTGGATCGTCGACCGTGAGCGCGGCGAAATTTGGACCAAGGTTGCGCACGGCCTCGCCAAGGAACAGAAGATCCGCATCCCACTGGGAGCAGGCATCGCGGGCCAGGTCGCCGCCACGGGCAAGACAATCAATATCCCTGACGCCTACGCAGACACACGCTTCAACCGCCAAGTGGACAAAGACACCGGCTACCACACGCGCAATATTTTAGGCGTGCCGATGCGCTACACCACCGGCGAAGTCACAGGCGTCCTGCAAGCACTCAACAAGCTGTCGGGTGAAGCCTTCACCGACGAGGATGCCGAGCTGCTGTTGGCCCTGGGCGCGAATGCCGCATCGGCCATCGAAAACGCCATTCTTTACGAAGAGATCGACCGGCTGTTCGAAGGCTTCGTGAAGGCCTCGGTCGTAGCGATTGAGTCTCGGGATCCCACCACCTCCGGCCATTCCGAGCGGGTGGCCGAGCTGACGTTGGGCATCGCTGAAAATGTTGAGAAACTCGACTCGGGCCCCTATGGAGGCACACGCTTCTCCACGGATGACATGCGCGAAATCCGCTACGCCGCATTGCTACACGACTTCGGCAAGGTTGGGGTACGCGAGAACGTGCTCACCAAAGCGATGAAGCTCTACCCGGGCGAGCTGGAGGTCATCGAGACAAGGTTCCGGGCTTCGCGTGCCCAGAAACACAATGGGTTTCTGATGGCCACCATCGAAGCGATGAAGAACGGCACGCCACTCCCGGCCGACTACCAACAAGGGTTGGAGCAAGAGCTTACCGAAATTGATCGGTTCTTGGAGTTCATCCGCGAATGCAACAAACCTACCGTGCTCGACTCGCGCGGCTTTGAGCAATTGGCTGAGATTGGCAAGCTCACCTATGTGGATGCCCACGGCAAGGCGGCGCCATTGATCAACGAGCTGGAGCTCATGCGCCTGTCGATCCCACGTGGTTCGCTCGACCAAAACGAACGCACCGAGATCGAATCACACGTGACCCACACCTTCCGTTTCCTGAGCCAAATCCCGTGGACCCGCGACCTGCGCCGCGTGCCCGAGATTGCCTATGCCCACCATGAAAAAATGGATGGGTTGGGCTATCCGCGCCAACTGCAGGCCGAACAGATCCCGCTGCAATCGCGCATGATGACCATCGCCGATATCTACGATGCCCTGACAGCAAGCGACCGCCCCTACAAACGGGCTGTCCCCCATGAACGTGCGCTGGCCATCCTGGACGACGAGTGTAAACACGGCAAAGTCGACCGGCCCCTGCTTGACGTCTTCATTGGTGCGTCGGTGCATCTGCGCGTCCGAGGGACTACGTCGCCGTGAACATCCAACTCTTTAATTTTCTCGAAGACTACAACGAGCAGATCATCAACCTGCTGATGGCCAAGATCCCGCGCTCCATTCAGGCGTACGGAAAAATGCCCCGCACTGAGTTGAAGCAAATGCTCGAACACCTGCTCGATGGTTACGTAGACCTGTTAGTCACCGGCCAAACCGACGCCATCGACAAGGTGTTTCGCTACATGTCGCGCGTGCACGCCGCGAAGGCCTTCAAGGTGAGCGATGTGTTGGCGGCGGTGCTGATGTTTCCGCAGGTGATCCGACGCCTGTTGGCCGAAGAATACGCCGACGTCAAAGATGATGACGCTATCCGCAAGTTCAACCAGGCGTTGGAGCAAACGGAGACCACCGCCCACCGCGCGGCCTGCACGTTTGTCGACATCTTCCAGGAGCACGTGAATAAGCGGATTCAAGAGCACAACGACTACTTGGATCAGCAACAGAAGAAGTTCGGCATCGACCTATCGCGCTTTATCGTCTTCAAAGCGTAACACGACCCACGCACCTCTTAGAGGTACCGCCGCCTGCAGCGGACCCAGCCCCCCAAGCCCAACAACACCATCGCCGTAAGCGATGCCCAGGGTGTGAGGGTGCTCATACAATTGCAGCCGCCACACTCGGGGTCACAGGCCTCACAATCATCGTCGCACGCGACGGAGACGTCACAGGCGCAAACTGCGGCAACGCAGGCCGAATCGCAGCTGCAGTCGGTCTCGCAACCTGGACCCTGGTCACAGGCGCAATCGCAATCGACGTCACAAGCACAACCTGTTTGGCAGGCGGCGTCGGTGTCGCACACACAAACGGCCGCGCCGCGATCGCAATAACCCACGCCAGTTTCTAGGGAGACGCAGTTGGCTGCCGGGTCGGCACAATCTGCTTGTACACGGCAAACGCCGTAACACCAGACATCACTGGGATGGGTGGGTGACGACAAGCAGATATTCCCAAACGCACACTCAGATTGTGCCGAACAGGCCTCGCCTGCATGCGGCCCAGTGGCGCCACAAAGATTTCCAAGGGGCCAACAAAAACGCTGCGTCGAGCCCTCAGCGGCCGCACAACTGTAGCCCACGGGACAGTCGGTCGTCCGACTGCAAGCTTCCGTGCAAACCGAGCTGCCCTCTGCCGTGCCCAGGCACACGGAATCCACAGAGCAGGCGAGTGTTCCACATGGCGGGCAAGTGGGTAGCGGTTGGTCGCGTTCGCACAGCCCAGAAAGACAGCTGTAGCCCGATGGACATGTGGGCGGACACATAACGGAGCAGTAACCATCGGAGTGGCAAATGCCCGAGTTGCAGCTGGCTCCGGTGCTACACCCAGAACCCACGGCCCCCGCTTGTGGATAAAGGTAACAGACGCCGATCGCATCGTCGGCGGTGGGGATGTGACTGACGCCGCCGCTGTAGTAGCTGCACATCACCGAGGGCGGGCTGGCGTTGTGACATGCTGTGGCCTTCGCAGGGTCGATGTCATCGTAGTGGTCGAGTCCTACAAAGTGACCAAACTCGTGTACCGCGATGGAACCGACATCGGTCGCTGAGCCATCGGTACTCCAGGTGTAGTCCCGATCATTAAAGATCACCTTCGCATTGACGATCTCGGCACCGCTGGACCACCACGGCGTCACGCCGATCGTCGAGGCCCCCACCCCGGGGACACTCGCCCAGTCGGCCTCCCAATAGACCCAATGCTGCTGGTCGCTCTGGCTGGGCGAACCCGTGCAAGTGCTTTTCTGGCAGACAAACGCGCTACACGGAATCCCAGGGATGCCCGCGTCTTCAGCGCCCGCTTGCGACCAAGCCGCCAGGCCCGCATCGACGGCCGTGGCGAAGGCCTGTTGTTGACCTGTCGTGGTGGCATCCTTGGCATTCACCACCGGGCAATAGGGCACGCCGTTGGAATACGAGCTCATCCGCCAACTCGAACCCGTAAGTTCATAGGCGTAGGCCGGCACCGTAGCGCTGCAAATCAACAGCCACATCCAGTTGCGCATGACTACTCCTGCACCTGCGCGAGGATGCGCATCTCAAAGTCGTCCAACGGTTCGTCGATACTGGCTGGTGGCAAGATCGGCTGCGCTACCCCGTTTACATCGGCCTGCATTGCCTGTGCCCCGCCCCAAACCCGCGTCACCCGAGCGCCCCGGCCCTTGCGAACCACCTGGTATTTGCCGGCCCCGATCCCCATCTCGACGAGCCCGTCGCCTCCTTGTTCCAAGAAGACCAAAACCTCCTCGCCCACCTGGTAGCGACTGGTCCCCGCGACGTGCACCGTGGCGCCGTTGAGGGTTCCACCCAACAGCGTGAAGGTAAGCGTCTCGCCGGTTTTAAGGCCCTTGAGTCCGCGCGCAATCGCAACGGTAACGTCCGTCACGATCATGCCCGATGGGTGACGTCGGACCTGAACTTGGGCAACCTGGCCGCGTGCAATGACGGCCGCCGCACGGCTCATATCGGCCTCGGAATAGAAACGCACCGCCGAGCCTAGCGCGGCAAGCGGCACAAGCAACAACCAGGCGATCGCGAGACTTTGGCGTAACATGACGCGCATCCTAGCATGCGCACGCGGACTCGGAAGAGAGGCTAATCGGGAACGGGCAGCCCTTGGGCGCGACGTTGTCGACGATGATTGTCGATCGACTTGAGAAACGCCTTGACCACCTCGGGGTCGAACTGGCGGCCAGCGCAACGTTTGAACTCCACGAGCGCAATGTCGTGCGGCAGGGCCTTGCGATACGGGCGGTTAGACGTCATCGCGTCATAGGAGTCGGCCACAGCCAAGATACGGGCCTCGAACGGAATTTCGGTGCCCGCGAGCCCTTCGGGGTAGCCCGAACCGTCCCAAGCCTCGTGGTGATACAACACGCTCGGCACCAAATGTGACAGGAAGGCGATCGGCTCAATGATGCGCTTACCCTGCACCGGATGACTCTTGAACATCGTGTACTCTTCGGGCGAGAGCTTCTGCGGTTTGTTCAGGTCATTGGAACGAATGCCGATCTTGCCGATGTCATGCAGATAACCGCCGTGCGCAATGCGCGTAACCTCTGCGGGTGGCAACTCCATCGCACTGGCAATGAGCCGGGCATACATCGAGACGCGGTCGGAGTGACCGTGCGTGTACGGGTCCTTCGCCTCCAGCGCCCGGGCAAAGCCCTCAATGGTCTGCGTGAAAGTGTCCTGAAGGTTCTGATAGATTCGCGCGTTCTCGATGGCTGTGGCCGCACGGCCCCCAAAAATAGTGAGTCCTTTACGCTGCCCCTCAGTAAAACGGAAACCACGACGAGTTGAGAACGCCGTCAACAAACCAAAGGTGGCACCGCGAATCTTAAGCGGCGCCGCCATAAAACTCGCCACGGAGCGCTCGGCGGTGACCACGTTGTCCACCCAGCTGGTAACATCCTCACCACTGGCCAGCACCTGCCCGCCAGCCAAAAACGCCTCGATCAGGCGATCCACCCGTGCCGTAACACCAGCATTCCCGCAACTGATGCGGGGCAGATAGCGCCCCGGCGTCTTGGGCTCCTCAGTAATGATACCAACCCCATCGGCGCCAAAACTGTCGCGCACAAGCTCAACCACCATTTTGAGCTGCTCATCCAACGTCATGCTGCTGGAGAGCGCTTCGGACAGTTCATAGAACCCGACCGTCTCGCGCAGCGCAAAATTCTCGCGCTCCAGTCGCTGTTTCTCCAATGCGCGACGCAACACGCGCACAACGTCTTCAGGTTTGAACGGCTTCAGAATGTAGTCGAAGGCGCCCTGTTTCATCGCCTCGATGGCGGTCTCGACGGTGCCAAAGCCGGTCATGATAACGGTGGCAGCATCCCGCTCCAACTCGCCAATCCGCTTCAACAACCCCAGCCCGTCCACTCCAGGCATTTTCAAGTCGGTCAGCACGACATCAAAGGATTCTGAGGCAAACGCGTCCAGGGCTTGCTCACCGCCGTTGGCGGTGCGTACCCAAAAGCCCTCGAACTCCAGGAAATCCCTAAGGATATCGCAGATGACGGCTTCGTCATCGACGACCAAAATGCGGGATCGTTCCTCAGCGCGTAAGTGCTGCAAGCCACTCTCCGTGCCGGGTATCGCCTCGACCAATGCCACCAACGAGTGCTCCCAACGAACGCCTATCCCCCAGCCGGACCTTGCTACTGCTTGACGACGCTGCGCTAGCCCACTAGGTTCCCGCAAGTTAAACGACTTCTTAACAAGGAAGTATACCCAATGATCGCAAGTCCGACAAATCGCTGGCTAAAATCGTTGTTGCTCAGCACCTCCCTGAGCTTGACCGGTTGTGGCAGCGATGTCCTTACAGCTCTGCAAACCAACACCGAGGAGTTCACGCAAGCCACTGCCGCTAAGGTGGACATCCTTTGGGTGGTGGACAACTCCGAAAGCATGGCCGAAGAGCAAGCCGGCTTGGGCGAATCGTTCGACTCCTTCATGGAAACCCTCATCGCCTCGGGGGTCGACTTCCACATTGGTGTCATTTCCATGGACGTGGCCGACGGTGGTGTGTTGCACAGCACCGCGTCGACACCGAAGTTCATCGAATTGGGCACGACAGACCCGAAAGCGGCATTCCTCGCCAACGTGAAGGTTGGCACCTCCGGCTCGCGGCGCGAGAAGGGCTTCGAGGCCGCTGCCCTGGCTTTGGGCAAGGGCGCAGGTTGGAGCCCCACCATGCCCGACCCTGTCGCGGTCCCTAACGAAGGCTTTTTGCGGCGCGGCCTGTGCACGGCTGCGGGCACCTGTGAAGGCACCGCGCAAAGCTGCACCACCAACGCCGAGTGCTCACCCGCGGCCTTGTTCGTGACGTTCGTCAGCGACGAAGATGACAAGAGCTTCGGCCCGGTGAAGTACTACTGGCGCCTGTTTGAGTCGTACTACGGCGCCGGCAATGAAGCGCTTGTGAAGCTCTCGGCCATCGTTGGCCCCACGGGCGAACCGGGCGGCTGCTTCCGCGAAGGCCGGGGCGCTGCCGAGGCGGGCACCCGCTACAGCGACCTCGTCATGCAGGCCGCCGGTTCCAACACCGCCGACGGCATCGTCACGAGTATCTGCGACGATTTCGCCAGCGCCCTCACGTCGTTGTCCATCACGGCCGCCGGCCTGTCGGCAAAGTTCACGCTCTCCAAGACCCCCAACAAAAACGCCTCGATCGACTGCGGCAGCGTCGGCAAGCACCCCTTCTGCGTTACGGTCAACGGCACCGCCATGGCTCCCGACAGCACGAGCGCGCGCACCGGTTGGACCTACAACGAGGACGAAAACGCGATCATCTTTGGCGTCAACGGCCTACCGCCTCCACGCGCCAAGATCACGGTAAAATACCAAATGGTGCGTGGCCAATGAAATCAGCCAGCGGTTGGTTCATCCTCGGCGCCTGCCTGGGCCTCGCCGCGTGCGGTGAGTCAGAGACCGGCACCGGCTGCACTGAAGACAGCGACTGCCCCTCGGGATTCTTCTGTCAAGAAAACGCCTGCTATTGTCGTACCGACGATGCATGCAAAACTGGCGAGTACTGCAACGCCTCCGGTTCCTGCCAAACGCGCCCTGCCTGCATCGGCAACCAAGATTGCGCAGCCGGCACTATGTGCAACTCCGCTGACCCCTCCGGCGGCGTGTGCATCCCAGCAGAAAAATGTGGTTCCAGCATCCACTGCCCGTTCAACCAGTACTGCCACCCGATGACGCTGGTGTGCACCGTCGGTTGCGCCGAGACCGCTGACTGTGAGTTGGGCCGGGTATGCGTGAACAAGCAATGTGTCGCAAGCCACACCGGTAGCGATTGCAGCATTTGCCCTACGACCCCCTTTCCAGATCCGTCGTACTGCGACTATGGCGAAACTTGCGATCCGAGCACAGGCAACTGCGTGCCAGACACAAACAGCAACCTGTTGTGCACCGATTGCACCCACACCAACAGCTGCGCTGGCAACTTGGTCTGCCTCATCGACCCCGATACCGACAACACCAGTTACTGCTCACCGGGATGCGCCACCAGCGCCGATTGCCCAGCCGGCTACAGCGATTGTAGCGGCCTGACGATGGTCTTTAAGGAGTGCGACACGGCTGCCGATTGCGGGGACGGTCGAGAATGCCGCGGACGTTCAGAATCCAACCGCGGTTTCTGTAGTTGTACCGACAGCACCGATTGCGACATGTACACCGGCATTTGCCAAGAACAAGCGTTTGGCGGCAGCGCCTGCTACCTGTCATTGTGCGATCG